>JBKPBQ010000134.1:0-13189 GCA_046726955.1 Acidobacteriota bacterium | reverse complement strand
GTCGAGCGCCGCGAAGAGCGCCGGGTGCGGTTCGCCCAGCCGAATGTTGAAGAGACGCCGAGTGTCCTCCTGGCCGTTCGCGCGCACGGTTCGCGACGAGAGCTGCGGCTGGTCGATGACGTCGGACGTCCAGACTTCGGTGACGGTGCCTTCGTCGTCGGTCAGTCGGCAACCCCGGGCCCGCAAGCCTTCGATCTGCCGCTCGCCGAGGTCGACCGGACAGGCGCCGAGCGCCTCGAGAAAGCGGCCCCGGTCTCGAGGGTCGAGTTGGTCGGGGGTGGCTCCGCTGTCGAGGTCGAGCAGAACGATCCTCTCCGCCGAGGTGGGGTTCATGGAGGACGCGCTCGCGCGTCTCATCCACGCGGACGAGCCGGGCCCAGGGGCCAAAGAGGCGGGGTCGCGGTCATCATCCGTTGGTCCCAAGCCGCGGGGCTCGAGATCCAGGGGAGCGTAGGCCTACGGCTCGCTCGTGAACTTGGCCGGTGCGGCGTCGAACGAAGCCTTGTGGTCCGGCGAGCAGAAGTAGTAGTCCTTGCCCTTGTAAACGGAATGCGGCGCCGTCTTCGGGTCGACGTCCATGTCGCAGATCGGGCACAGCGGGTGCTCGGCGGTGGACACGCGCTCGCGGGCGTACACCTCGTTGGAGTCGGGACGGAGCCAGCCCTGGCCCTGGTACTCCATCTGGAACGCGGTGTGGTCGGCCGCGTCGCGACCGTAGTATCGCTGCACGACGCGGAGCGCGAGGTCGATGCCGGAGGACAGCCCACCCGCGCTGGCGAGGTTGCCCTCTTCCACGAAGCGCGCGCCCCGGTTCACCCGCACGTCGGGAAAGGCCATGGCGAACGTCTTGTAGCTGCTGTGATGCGTGGTGGCGGACTTGCCGGACAGGAGCCCCGTCTCGGCCAGCAGGAAGGCGCCGGTGCAGACCGACATCGTGACGTCGGTCGTCTTGGAGGCGCGCCGGACCCAGTCGATGGCCTTCTCGGTGTGTCCTCCCTGGGCGGGGATCACGATCACCTTGGGGGCGGGTGCGGTCTCGAACGTGTAGTCGGGCACGATCTTGAGCCCGCCGCTGGCCGTGATCGGGCGTGTCGTCTCCGCGACGGTGTAGAGCTTGAACGCGTCGGCGTCGCGCCCGGACACGATCGCGTCCTGGAAGACCTCCCAGGGTCCGCAGAAGTCGATGACCACCGCGCCGTCCGACACGAGGAAGGCGACGGGGACGGCCTCCCGGGCCGGGGGGACGAGGGGCATCGGCGTGGCGTCCCCACCGGGGACCGACGCGGCGCGCGCCGACACGGGAAACGCCGCGATCCAGCCGAGCGCGGCCGACCGCTGCAGCAGCTCTCTTCGCTTCATGAGGCCTCCTCTCGACGCTCTACATGGAATGTAGGAGTCTCTTGTCGAACGTCAACAGGAGAGTGGGCCGCCCGCCGCGCGAGATCCAGCAGGATGGACGCCTTCGCCATCCTCCGACCCGTCGTGCAGTCCGCGTCGATGCTATGGTGGCGGCCCGGGGTGAGAACCCCGAGCCCGGAGGCGGAATGATGACGCTGAACCGCCGCGAATTCCTGGGCGTGATTCCGGCGGGAGCCGGCCTCGCGGCGAGCGCGGCTTCGGACACGGCCGACGATCCGCTGGGCGTCCGCGCGGACTTCCCGGTGGTACGCGAGAGCGTGTACCTGAACTCCGCGTACATCACGCCCTCGCCGTCGCCGGTCGTGGAAGCGGCAACCGAGTTCGCCCGGGCGAAGTCGCTGAGCCCGATCCACCTCGACCGGATGCTGGAGACGACCGACGCCGTGCGGAGACAGATGGCGCGGCTCTTCGGCGCCGAACCGGATGAGCTGGGCTTCCTCTTCTCCACGAGCGAGGGCGAGAACGTCGTGGCCGCGGCGGCCGGCCTCAAGGCCGGCGACAACGTGGTGGTGGACGACCTGCACTACAACACCAGCTACGCGCTCTACCGGCACCTCGAGACCACGCGGGGGATCGAGCTCAGGATCGTCCGCCACGCGGGGGGCGCCGCGGACGTCGCGGCGTTCGCGCGGCTCGTGGACGCGAAGACCCGTCTCGTCTCCGTCGCGTGGGTGTCCCACCAGAACGGCTACCGGCACGACCTGCGCGCCCTCGCCGACCTCGCGCACGCGCACGGGGCCTGGCTGTACGCGGACGGCATCCAGGCCCTGGGCATGTTCCCGGCCGACCTGCACGCCCTCGGCGTCGACTTCGTGACGAGCGGCACCTACAAGTGGCTCCTCGGCGGGTTCGGCGTGGCGCCTTTCTACGTGCGCCGCGACCGGCTCGACCTCGTGCCGCCGGACCGTCAGGGCGCGCTCAACATCGAGAAGGACCTCGGCGGCTACCGCTTCGAGGTGTTCAAGACCGCCCGGAAGTACGAGTACTCGACGCTGGCCTTCGGGGCCATGGCGCAGCTCGGCGCCGGTGTCGGCTACCTGGAGCGGGTGGGGCTCGGTCGAATCGAGACCCATACCCTCGGCCTCGCGCGCGCGCTCCACCGCGGGCTGCGGGACCTCGGAACCACGGTACTCACGCCGCAGGACAACGCGTCGTCCATCGTGGCCTTCGCCAACCCGAGGCCGCAGGCGGAGTCCCAGCGGCTCCTCGAGGCCGAGAAGATCGAAGTCAGCTTCCGCGAGAAGGGCGCCCAGGTCCGCGTCGCTCCCGCTCTCTTCAACAACGCATCCGAAGTCCGGCGATTCCTGGAGACCGTCGCAAAGCTCGTCTAGAGATATCCGAGCATGGCCCACACCCACACCCGTCTCGCACCGAATCTCGTTCGGACTTCACGCCGTCCCCTGAAGACCAGGGCGGCACTGCTGCTGGCATTCGCCGGAACCACCGTTCTGGTCGCCCGAGCGCAGGTGCCTCTGCCGGCCGAGCGGCAGCTCCGCGCGTGGCTGGCGGCCTTCAACGGCGGCGACCGCGCCGCGCTCGCGACCTTTCTCGAGAACGAGTTTCCTTCCCGCGGCGCCGAAGCGAACCAGCAATTCCAACCGGTGGGCGAAGCGGACGGCTATCGACACTTCGTCGCCCGCCACAGCGGCAAGTGCCTGGAGGCGCCCGCGGCCTTCGGTGGGGGGAAGGCGCAGCTCGAGCAGCGCCCCTGCAGCGGATCGGCCGCGCAGTCCTTCCGGCTCGCCTCGACCACCGCGGACGCGCCGGGCGGGGACGCGACCTCGCCCCCGAAGCCGGGCTCCTACACGGTCGTGAGCAAGGCAGGCGGCACGTGCGTCGAAGCCTCCGGGGCGGCCACCGCCGACGGCACCGCGGTCCAGCTCGGACCCTGCACCAAGGCCAGCTCCCAGATCTGGAAGCTCGCGGCGACCGGGAACGGTTACTACAGGGTCCAGACCGCGAACGACGAGACCAGGGGCTGGGACGTCGAAGGCGGTCCGGAGGCCGTCGCGGACGGCACGAAGCTGCAGCTCTGGCGCGACGTCGTCGAAGTGGACGACTGGCTGAGGTTCCGCGGGATGACCGGCGGCTTCGAGCTCAAGAAGGCCGAAGAGTCCACTCCGACGCGGTTCAGCGCCCTCGTCCAGGAGCGCGACTCCGACCAGTTCGCCCGCATCGTTCTCGAAGTGGAACCGGCGGTGCCCCACGGGGTCGTCCGCCTTCAGGCGCGGGCGGTCCCGAGGCCGGACGAGTTCGCGCTTCCGCGGCTGACCGAGAGCGAGCTCGTCGCGGCCCTGCGGGCGAGGCTCGAGAAAGACACCGCGGCCGACCGGTTCGCGGGCGCGGTGATGGTGGCGAGGGACGGCAGGACGGTCTTCGCCAGCGCCTACGGCCTCGCCGACCGCGAGAAGAAGGTTCCGAAC
This sequence comes from Acidobacteriota bacterium, assembly GCA_046726955.1. GTDB lineage: Bacteria > Acidobacteriota > Vicinamibacteria > Fen-336 > Fen-336 > CAVPGH01. Next base: position 9,347 of record JBKPBQ010000134.1, on the reverse strand, counting down.
GCCCTCGACACCCGGTTCCGCATCGGATCCATGAACAAGATGTTCACCGCGACCTCGGTGCTGCAGCTCGTCCAGTCCGGGAAGCTGAAGCTGGACGATCCCCTGGGCACGTACCTCACCGACTATCCGAACAAGGACGTCGCGACGAAGGTGACCATCCACCATCTGCTGACCCACAGCGGGGGAACGGGCGACATCTTCGGGCCCGCGTACGATGCACACCGGCTGGAGCTGCGGACGCTGCAGGACTACGTCAAGCTCTACGGCGAGCGGGGGCCCTCCTTCGAGCCGGGGAGCCAGTGGGACTACAGCAACTACGGGATGTTGCTGCTGGGTGTCGTCGTCGAGAAGGTCTCGGGCGTCAGCTACTACGACTACGTCCACGACAACGTCTACGTGCCGGCCGGCATGACGCGGACGGCCTCGCTTCCGGAGGACGACGTGGTATCCGGCCGGGCCATCGGCTACATGAGGCGCGACGGCGTCTGGAAGCCGAACACGGATACCCTTCCGTACCGCGGGACGTCCGCGGGCGGAGGCTACTCGACGGTCGAGGACCTGGTGAGGTTTGCGATGGCACTCAGGGCCAATCGGCTCCTGAACGCGCACTACACCGATCTCCTGACGACCGGCAAGGTGGAGACGGGCCGCGGCGGGAAGTACGCGTATGGGTTCGAGGACACCGTCGTCCAGGGAGTCCGCTCCTTCGGCCATGGAGGCGGCGCGCCGGGGATGAACGGCGACCTCCGGATCTACCCGCAGTCGGGCTACGTGATCGCGGTCCTCGCGAACCTCGATCCGCCCGCCGCCAATCGCGTCTCCCAGTTCATCGGCGACCGCCTCCCGACCGCGGGGCGTGAATAGGAATCCCCCGCTTCAGGCGACCGCGTAACCCCACGAAGACAGCGCTCTTCGCGCACGCTCAGGCCGGCGCGTAGTCGACCTGCTGCACGTCGATCCGTCCGGACTTGACGTCCAGGAACGGCTTTCCGTCGCGGACACCGACGGTGCCGTAGCCCGTGGCGGTGGAGAGGAAGCTGCGGAAATCGCCCGCCTTCGTCGGATGCAGGTGCAGCGTGCGCGAGACGGCGTCGTAGCGGGCGCGGGTGAGGCCTTCGAGCATTGCGTAGGATGACATCGCGCGCGCGTACCAGTGCCCGCACTCGTACTCGTCGAAGGGGTTGCGGACGCGGCCGTCGTAGCGCGTGCGGCAGGCCCGCACGATCTCCAGCCCCTGCTCGACGCGCCCCAGCCACATGAGGTGCGAGGCGACCTGGTACTCGATGCCCGTCCAGACCTCGTCGCTGTAGACGAAGGGCAGCGACGGCTTGCCGCCGCGCGGCCAGGTGCAAAGCAGCAGGCCGCCCTCCTCGCCGCAGGCGTAGGTCGGCCGCTGCGGGTTGGCGTGGTCGGTCAGGTCCGCACGGAAGTTGTGGCGGTGCACCGCTTCCAGGTGCGAAGCGACCTTGCCCGGGTCGACCGGCACCGGCACCGCGCAGACCTCGGCCATCCAGGCGCCCAGCACACCGTCGGACAGGCATCCCGTGCCGTACTGGTACTTGGGCCCTTCCTTCTCCAGCAGTACGCGCGCCTCGGGCGAGTACGTGCCCTCGCCTACGGCGGCCTTCAGCTCCAGCGGGCTGGGCGCGCGGAGGTCGCGCCACTCCACCTTCTGGAAGAAGTACTCGCCGTTGAAGAGGTCCTGGTCGAGCGCGCGCATGCCCGCGCCCAGCCGCGTCTTGTACGAGGACACGTCCTGGCCCAGCGCCTCGCCCATCCGGATCGTCGCGGAGAGCGCGCCGAGATAGAAGCTCGTGCACATGCCGTCCGGGCCCCAGAACTCGATGTCGTACGTGTTGTGATGCGGCTCCTCGACGACGCCCTTGCCGCGCGGGTCCCAGGTGGCCATGCAGTAGTCGAGGCTCGCCCGCACGCGCGGCCACAGCGTGCGCAGCCAATTCGTGTCGCCGCCGACGCGCCACTCGCGATGCACCTTCATGATGCCGCCGAGCTGGCCGTCGGCTGCCGCTTGCACCTCGTGGACGGGGACGCGGATCGGAAGCGGCGTGCGGAAGGTCTGGTGGCCGGCCTCGCTCTGCGAGACGTTGAACTCGGTCTCGCGCAGCGTGCGCTCCAGCGCGGGGAAGAGGTGCGGAATCGCCTGCGCGTAGTTCCACACGTGCGTGCAGGAGCCGTGGCAGCAGCCGGAGGCGTCGGAGCAGCCTTCCCACGACCACAGCCGCCCGTCCTGCTGCCGGAGCACCGTGGGCGTCTTCAGGATCGCGAGGTTCGCCGCGACGGCTTCGACTACCTCCGGTGGCAGGGACGTATCGTAGAAGCAGTCGCGGAAGCGCACGGCGGCCGCGCGACGCTCGGCGTACGCTCCGCGCCAGTGGGCGACGACCTCGTCGATGTCCGCGAAGCGGCCCGCGTACCACGGCTGGTAGGTCGTAGCCTCTTCGGTGGGCGTCTTGCCGGCGCGCAGCGCGCTGCGGCCCACGTACCAGGCCAGCAGCACCGTGATCGTGCGCGCGGCGCCGGGAGCCAGGTCGAAGGGAACGAAGAGGCTGCCGCCGGGCGAGGGATCGCCCTCCGTGATCGCCGGACGGTCCTCGGCCGTACCGCGCTCCACCGACTTCCACGCCATCGTCAATGGATCCCACCATCCGCCGCGGAACCAGGCGGGATCGACGCGCACCGCCGGCTCGTCCACGATCGCGGCGAAGGCGCCCTCGGCTTCGGGCGCGGCCGTCGAGCCGGTCTGCCAGAGCACGAAGCCGCCCTCGGTCTTGCGGACCCCGTTGCCCTCCTTGCTCGCGGGCGCGCTCTCCTTCGCCGTAATCATGAAGTTGCGCGCGTGGAACGAGAAAACCGCGTCGAGCCGTCGGTGACTGCGGTTGGTGAAAGTGTATTCGAGCGCGGCCACGGGCAGGCTCGAGTTGTCGGCGTCACCGGGCTCGAACGGGCTCCAGCCCGTGAGCGCGGCATCGACAGGTAGCGCATCGTCGCTCAGGCGCACAGTGCCGAACGGGAAGCGCGCCTCGAAGCTCGGGTCGCGGAAGCGGGGCAGGCCCCAGGTGCGGTGCTCGCCGCCGTTGGCGGCCTCGTGCGAGACGTAGAGCTTCCAGCGCGGCACCGGGCCCTCGACCAGGCGCGCGAAGTTGCCGCCATCACCCTTCACACAGACGGCCGCGAAGATGCCCGGCTCGTTGTACACATCGGGCCGATGGCGCAGTGAGACGTGCGAGAGCGCGCCCGCTCCCTCCAGGCAGACCATCCCGGCGCCGATGCCGCCGAGCGGGAAGGCGACGTGCGAGAGGTGCTCGCCCGTGTACGGGCCGTTGAACGCGCGCCCGGCGGCCTTCGGTGCTTCGGCCTTCGCCGGCGACTCGGCCGCGGAGGCGACGTCGCCGGCGGCGCCGCCGAGCGCGCCCATCGCGCCGAGCGTCGCCATCGACTGCTTGACGAATTCCCGCCGCGGCTTCGTGCCGTTCCGCTTCTTGTTTGGCATGACGTTTTCCGAGCGGGCCTATCTTAACCGCGCACCCGAGGACGGAAGTGAAGAGAATCCTCGCCGTGGTCCGCCCGAGCGATCTCGTCGATAATGCGCACCAGACTTCATGGCTGACCTTGGGCTGGCCTGCAGCCTGATCGCGTACACCCTGTGCTTCGGGGGTCTTGTCGAGGGCGTGGGACGGCACGTGGGGACACCGGGCTTCTTCACCCCTGAAGGGTCGTTGCTCTTTGGTCTCGGGTCCGCCCTCTCCGCCGCCTGTCTCACAGTCCTGTTTCGTCGGCTGGAGAGACGCCCCTTGGCAGCGGGACTGATGCGCGGATCCTGGACCGCGCCTTCCGCCCTGGTATTGGGCCTGCTGCTGGGCGCGACCCTGTACGGAGTCGTCGTCCTGCTGCAATGGGCGCTCGGTTTCCTCTCCTTCCCGGGGATGCACCCCAACCACCCATGGCGGTTGAGCTTGTTCCTGGCGAGCCTCGCGCGCAATCCCGGGGTCGCCTTCGGCGAGGAGCTCGCTTTTCGCGGGCAGGTCCTGGGTCGCCTCTCCGAGAGGGTGGGCTTCGGCGCGGCCGCCGGCGTCTCCTCACTGATCTACGCGGGATTTCACTACGGAGGGAGCGGATTCGGCCCCGCCGGATTCGTCGGGCTCGCGCTCCTCGGGCTGCTGCTCGCCGGTCTCGTTCGCCGAACGGGCGCGCTCTGGGCCTCGATGGGATTCCACGCGTCCTGGAACATCGTGCAGGGCGGCGTGTTCGGCCTGTCGATGGTCGATGCCCTTGGCCAGTGTCACGGTCTCGTCTGCGTGGTCCAGATGGGGCCCGCGGCTCTCGTGGGATCCGGGCTCATCACCGAAGGCGGCCTCCTGCCGATGGCAGTGCTCGCGGCGGGCGCCGCGGTCGCATGGTGGCCGCCGAGAAAACCTCGTACGTCCGTGAGCTGAGATACCATCGACTCGATGGCTCCCAGCAAGGGTAAGCCGGTGTCAGCGCGACTGGGACGAGCACTTCACGAAAGCGCGGGCGGGAACGCGAGGGTGACGCACGACCTTCGCCCGCTGATCGACGAGGACGAGTAGCTCCCTGGTGGCCGTCTCCTTCTGCACGCTCGCGATCCACGAGCCGTACCGGCAACGAGCGCGACGGCTCTGCGCGGATGCGCCGTCCATTCCCTGGGTGGTGCTGACGGACGAGCCGGCCGACTTCGCCGATTTGTCCGTTCGGGCCATCCGCCACGCTCCGACCGGCCCAATGGCCGTGGACTATCGAGAGCGCCTGTCGCCGACCGGAGACGGCAGTGGCGCCGCCGCCTACCACGACAAGCGCTTCGCCGTCCGGGCCGCGCTCGAGGACTTCGAGACCGCGATCTTCGTCGACGCCGACTCGCGTCTCGGCGCGCTTCCGCCGCTCGGTCCCTTTCCCCGAGGTCTCGCCGTCCTCCCCGTCGTGCGCGCCCCGATCGCGACACACCTCGAGACGTGCGGGAGCTGGCGGCGGCCCGCCTTCGACGATCTCGCCCGGGATCTCTTCGGACAGCAGGACGTCCTCCGCACAGCGTCCTGGTGCCACGAGACGTGCTACGCCGTCACTCGGGACGGCAACGAAGGCCGGTTCTTCGAGGCGTGGGGCCGCGCGGCGGCGCTCCTTCAGGACCGGGGCGTCTTCTCGGGCGAGGGCGGCGTCATGGGCCTGGCCGCGGCCTACGCCGGATGGCCGACCGACTACGAAGCGCTCGCCGGCCTGGAAGCCGTCCTCCAGCACGAAGGCGGGGGTCCGAAGGTCGCGTGAGCGTGAGCGACACGCTGGCGTTCGTGCTCTGCATCGAGCAGAACGCGATACGCGACCAGGCGCTCCTCCTCTGCGAGAGCATTCGCCGGTTCGGGGGTCGATGGAGCGGGGCCCCGATCCTCGCCGTGGCACCCCGTCCGGGCCTGGGCATCGACGCGGAGACCCGAGAGCGGCTCGCCACGCTCGACGTGGAGTATGCCGAGGAGCCCCTCAATCGCGCCGCGCCGGCCTACGGCTCGGCGAACCGGGTGTTCGCGGCGGCCTGGGCCGAGCCGCGCCTGAGCGCCGAGTGGATCGTCGTCCTCGACAGCGACACCGTCGTCCTGGACGAGCTCGGGCTGCCCGGCGAGGCCGACGTCGGCGTGCGGCCCGTGGACACGAAGGGCAGCGCGACCGAGGGACCTGGCGACCCGTTCGAGGACTACTGGTCGCGTCTCGCCGACCTCCAGGGTGTCTCGCTCAGCCGACTGCCGTTCGTCCCGACCACGATCTGCGATCGCCGCGTCCGCGCTTGCTACAACGGCGGGCTCACGGTCGTCCGGAGGGACCTGGGCATCCTCGCGGCGTGGGCCGAGCTGTTCGAGCGGTCGCTCACCGCGGGCCTCCGGCCGTGGCGCGGGCAGAAGCCCAACGTCCACGCCTCCACCGGCCTCGTCGGAGAAGAGGCGAGCGAGCTCTGGGGCTCGAACCAGGCCGCGGCCGCGCTCGCGATCTGGAGCCGGACGAGCCGGGTCGTCCACTACCCGGACACCTACAACGTCCCCCTCCACCTCCTCGGCGAGCGGCCTGAGCTGTCGGCCCGCGCCCGCCGCCCCGTACACGTCCACTACCACTGGCTGTTCGCGGAGCCGCACCACGAGGCAGCGCTCGAAGCGCTCACGGGACTCGACGTGGCCGAGGATCGCCGACGCTGGCTGGCCGCGCGGCTGCCCCTGCGGACCGAGCCGCCCCGCGTATGATGGACCAGATGGCGGGGACGAGAACGGACGCGATCGCGGACGAGCGCCGAGCGCCGAGCGCGTGGAGGGAGGCACAGAACGGCGCGGATCTGCTCTTCAACCTCGTTCTCCGCGAGCTCCGCTCGACCTACAAGGGCTCGGCCCTCGGAGCTCGTCGTCGAGTGGGCGGGTCACTCCGGCGTTCCGGACGTCGAGATCGACGTGCGCCTCTCCGGGAGCAGCGAGGTCTCGCAACGAGCCGACTCGGTCGTTGCCGCGAGATCTGCCACCGGCCCCGGCCGCGGACGGGCGCGCGTACGCCTCTCCGACTTCGAGCTCGCCCCCGGCCACTACGCCCTCAGCGTGGTCGTGCGCGCCGCCGGCGAACCCGGGCCGTCGGCTCCGGCCTCCGTCGTCGCTCTGGTCGTCGAGCCGGCGCAAGAAGGAGAAGCGCCTCCTCGGGCGCCTCGTCCCCTCGTCGGCGATCGCGCCTGACGGCTAGCGCCGGCGCCGGGAGGTCGGCTTGCGGCCCTTTCCCCGCGCTGCCGCGCGGGCCTTGCCGGTCCGTGCCTTTGTTCGAGTAGCGGGCTTGCGGCGACGCGTGCGGCCGGTGAGCGCCCGCGCGCGGCTCGCCATCTTGCGGGCCGACCGGCGCGCCGAGCGCGTCGCTTTGGCCCCGGCCTTTCGTGCCCCCCGCACCGCCCGTCCCGCGGCCCGGCGGGTCTTGCGCACGGCGCGGCCCACGACCTTGCTCGTGGACTTCGCGGCCCGCGACGCCGCCTGTCCGGCGGCCTTCGCCTGCTTGCGGCCCGCCTCTCCCGCCGACTGGAGGGCCTGGCCCGCGGTGTCCTTTACGTCCACGGCGGTCTCCTTGGCCTTCTCGAGCGCCGTTGCGGCCATGTCCTTGAGCTCCTCGTACATGACGTTCCTCCTCCGGCCCCATCCGGAGCCGCCGACTGAGGCGTCGGACGCGAGCCGAGTCTAGCAGACGTCGCAAGCCGGCCCTTCGCCGTCGGCGGGTGGAGTACCATCGAAGGAGATGGCGATCAGCGTTCTCGACCTCTTCAAGATCGGCATCGGCCCCAGCAGCTCGCACACCGTCGGCCCCATGCGGGCGGCCGGCCTGTTCGTCCGCGACCTCGCGGAGGCCGGCGTCCTCGAGCGCACGGCCTCGGTCCGGGCCGAGCTCTTCGGCAGCCTCGGCGCCACCGGACGCGGGCACGGGAGCGACAAGGCCGTCATCCTCGGCCTCCGGGGCGAGACGCCCGAGGACGTGGACGTGGCCGCGATCGATGCGATCGTGGCCAAGGTGCGGCAGGAGAAGCGTCTCGTCCTCGCCGGCGGCCGCTCCGTGGCGTTCGCGCCGGACGACCTCGTGTTCCACCGCGAGACGCTGCCCTTCCATCCCAACGGCATGCGCTTCACCGCGCTCGACTCGGACGGGCGGCCGCTGCGCGCGCGCGTCTACTACTCGGTGGGCGGCGGGTTCGTGGTGGACGAGAGCGCGGCGGAGGGCCGGAGCCCGGTGGCCGAGGACCGGCGGACGCTCGCCTACCCGTTCCACACCGCGGCGGATCTTCTCGAGGCGTGCAGCGCGCACGGCCTGCGGATCAGCGAGATCATGCTCGCCAACGAGGAGGCCTGGCGGCCGCGCGACGAGACGCGGCGGGCCCTCCTGCGGATCTGGGAGGTGATGAAGGCCTCGGTGGCGCGCGGGTGCTCGACGGAAGGGACGCTGCCCGGCGGCCTCAAGGTGAAACGCCGCGCTCCCGACCTCTACCGGCGCCTGCTGGAGAAGCCCGAGGCGGGCCTCCGCGATCCCCTGACGGCGATGGACTGGGTGAACCTCTACGCGCTCGCCGTCAACGAGGAGAACGCCGCGGGCGGACGCGTCGTGACGGCTCCCACCAACGGCGCGGCCGGCATCGTCCCCGCGGTCCTTCACTACTACGACCGTTTCGTGCCCGGGGCCGACGAGAACGGCGTCGTGAGCTTCCTGCTCACCGCGGGCGCGATCGGCGTCCTCTACAAGGAGAACGCCTCCATCAGCGGGGCCGAGGTCGGCTGCCAGGGCGAGGTGGGCTCCGCCTGCTCGATGGCCGCGGGCGCGCTCGCCGAGGTGATGGGAGGCAGCCCCGCCCAGGCCGAGAACGCGGCCGAGATCGCCATGGAGCACAACCTCGGCCTCACCTGCGATCCCATCGGCGGGCTCGTGCAGGTCCCGTGCATCGAGCGGAACGCGATGGCCTCGATCAAGGCCATCAACGCCGCGCGCATGGCGCTTCGGGGCGACGGCCAGCACTTCGTCTCCCTGGACAAGGTGATCAAGACCATGCGCGACACGGGCCGGGACATGAAGGACAAGTACAAGGAGACGGCCCGCGGCGGGCTGGCGGTGAACGTCCTGGAGGCGCCGGTCGACTTCTCCGTGAACCTGCCCGAGTGCTGAGCCCGCGGCGCGGGCCCCGGCACTCTCGGCGCGTCCTCGTCCTGGGCGCGCTCGTCCTCACGGCCGTGGCGGCACCCGTGCACGCCCAGACCGCGCCGCCAAACTACGTCACCATGCTGGGCGTGACGACCGTGGCCTACCACCCGAACCAGGGGTCCTGGGACGGCTGGCAGCACGACCTGACGCTCACCGTCGGGTACGGCCGCTACTTCACGAAGACGCTCGCCTTCGAGCTGGACCTCGGCCCCACCTGGGTGCGCGGCGACTACACGGCCTTCTCGCTCGTGCCCGCCCTCGTGTGGTCGTTCGATCCCCACGTCTACTTTGCCGCGCGCTTCATTGTGCCCGTCGATCCGGAGACGAACCTCGCCCTTGCCCCGGGGCTCGGCCTCATCCACGCGTTCCCGAACGGGATCGCGCCCTACCTCGAGGTGAACGCGATCAGCTACGTGGGACGCGGCGACCCCGATCTCGGGATCGGGGTCACCCTCGGGGTCTCGTTCGCGTTCTGACCAGGGGTGCGCTTCGCACCCTGCCGGCTACTTCGCGGCCGCCTTGCCCTTCAGCTCCACGAGCACGAGCTCGAACGGCTTGTCTCCCACATTCTCGGGGAGGTGCGTGTTGGCCGCTTCGAACATCGTCGTCCCCGCCGTGATCGGCAC
>JBKPBQ010000133.1:0-4443 GCA_046726955.1 Acidobacteriota bacterium | reverse complement strand
AATGGGCGTGGCGGTACGAAAGCGTTGATTGGCGGGATTATTCTCGATCACCGGCAAGGGAGACTTGACCGGCACCCATTGGGTCGAGGATACCGGTCTCCTCGACGGCCCGATCGCCATCACCAACACCAACAGCGTCGGGGTCGTGCGCGACGCGGTCATCCAGTGGGCGGCGCGGAAGTGGGGGCCGAACGAGCTCTGGTCGCTGCCTGTGGTGGCCGAGACGTGGGACGGCCACCTCAACGACATCTACGGCAACCACGTGAAGGCCGAGCACCTCTTCGCCGCCATCGAGGGCGCGCGCGGAGGACCGGTCGAGGAAGGGAACGTGGGCGGCGGCACGGGAATGATCTGCTACGAGTTCAAGGGCGGGATCGGCACGTCCTCGCGCCGCCTCGACGCGAAGGACGGCGGCTACACGCTCGGCGTCCTCGTCCAGGCCAACTTCGGCCGCCGCCAGCAGCTCCTGATCGCCGGGCTCCCGGTAGGCCTCGAGATCACGGAGGATCGCGCCTACGCCGACGAAGACGGCTCGGTCATCGTGGTCGTGGCCACCGACGCTCCGGTGCTGCCGCACCAGCTCAAAGCCCTTGCCCGGCGCGGAGCGCTCGGACTCGCGCGCACGGGGACGACGGCCCGCCAGAGCTCTGGGGATCTCCTCGTGGCGTTGTCCACCGCCAACGAGGAGGCCGGAGCGAAGACGGGAACGCCGAGCCTCGTGTCGCTTCCGAACGAGAGGATCGACCCGCTCTTCGAGGCGGCGGTGGCGGCCACGGAGGAGGCGGTGATCAACGCGCTCGTGGCGGGACGCACCATGACCGGCATCGCGGGCCACCGGGTGGTGGGCCTTCCCCACGACAGGGTGCGCGAGATCCTGCGCCGACACGGGCGGCTGCGGCCCGTGCCCTGACCTTCCCTGCCTCAGCGCTGTGGAAGCAGCGCTCCCATCGCCCAGCCGAGGGCCCCCGCAATCCCGCTGATGATCGTGTTGACGACGAGGCCCCCGAGGCGGATCCCGAGCGCCTGGCCCATCGGCACGGCTCCCGGCGCGTTCAGCGCCACCGGGTTGTTGAAGTAGGTCTCGAGCCCCAGCGCATACGACGCGGCCGTCGAGAGCAGGATCACGACCTGGCTCGTGAAGGCGAGCAGCATCCCCATGGCGAGCGCCTGGCCGATGCGGAAGTTCAGCCAGCGCCGGCAGAACGCCCCGTAGAAGATCGACGCGAAGAGCGTCAGGATCACGATGCTCAGCTTGTCCGTCGCCTTCTCGTAGGGCACGTGCTGGAAGCCGAGAGTCCAGCGCCCGATCGTCACGAGGGCCAGCAGCAGGAAATAGAGACGTGCCACCCTGAGGTACTCGGCCATGATCCTCCTCCCGTTAGGCCCAGCCCAGGCCGGAGCCGCCGCCCCGGCCGGCCAGATCGCGCGCGAAGTCCTCGATGTCGCGGCGCGCCGCGGCGGACGGCGGCTCGCTCGTGTTCCGCAGCCGCACTCCGCTCACCCTCTCGTCGCCGCCGCGCACCGCTTCTGCCCCTTCGGCCCGCGCGAGGACACGCGCGTAGTCCTCGAGAGCGATCTCCGCGAGATCGTCAAGCGCATAGGCCGTCTGGAATGCGAGATCGTACCACTGCTCGCGCGCGGCCACGCGCCTAAGCCAGGATGCGGTCGGGCAGGATCCCGTCGAGGAAGCTCAGGTTCAGGCGCGGGATGCCGTCCTTCCCGATGAACAGGTTGCGGATCTCCGCCCGGGTGCGGAATGGCCCCGAGACCTCCTCGACCATCAGGACCTCGCCCTTCGACACCGCCATCCCCGTGCGCACGCGGGCGCCCCCCGGGCTCACGTTGTCGGTGACCGTCGTCTCTTCCTGGACCTGGCCCGTGGAGGGGTCGGTCCGCTTCAGGCGGAGGTTCAGGAAGACCTCGCGGCGCTCGTGCTTCCGCCTCTCCTTCTGTCCGGGGGCGGGCGGCCGGGGATCCTCGGGGAGGAGGAAGCGTCCGCCCGGGTTCAGCTCGTAGCCCTTGGGCGGCTTCTGCCCCAGGAACATCACGCCCACGCGGGCGACGTTGCCGGACTTCGCGACGTGGCGCACGAGCGCGTAGGCGCGATAGCTCGGCTCCGCCATCGCGTACTGCCGGAAGTTCTTGGGAAGGGGCAGCGAGAGGAGCAGCACCTGGCCGGGGACGAGGGTGTGCCGGACGGGCAGGTTGAAGGAGGTGCCGCCGTGCGACGCGTCGTCGCTCGTCGTCATCTCCTCCCATTGCTCGTTGTCGGGGTTGTGTCCCTGGACGCGCACGGGGAGGTTCATTCCCATGCGGACATCCTTGCGACGATCGCGCTTGGACACGAGCCTCGCTCTCCTGGATCGCCGGATGCCGCCCGCGTCGGCTCCGGATCTCTGCGAGACTACCGTAGCACAGCGGGCGAAGGGCTCCCTGTGCGGGCGGGCACCCGAGGGTGGGGAAAGGGACGAGGTGCGCTACTTCTTCTTAGCGTACCAGTCGACTTCCATCTGGGCGAACTGCTTCCACTTGTCGGGCAGCTCCTCGAGCGGGAAGATCGCCTGGACGGGGCAGACGGGGACGCACGCTCCGCAGTCGATGCAGGTCTCGGGATCGATGTAGAGCTTCGTCTCCGCGGCGAAGTCCGGCTCGTCCTTCTTCGGGTGGATGCAGTCGACGGGGCACACCTCGACACACGCCGTGTCCTTGGTGTTCACGCACGGCTCTGCGATGACGTAGGTCATGGACGCTGTCCTCCTTGGCGACAGCCCCCGAGAGTGTCCCCGGGGAGGCATCGAATCCTAGCGCAAAACCGGCCGTCGTGGGGCCGGGTAGCGGGGGGGATCACTGGGTGGCTTCCTTGAAGAGGGCGAGGAGCCGGCCTTCGCTCGGGTTGACGGCGAGCCCGCGACGGATCTCGACGAGCGCGCCGTCGCGGTCGCCCGCCTTGAGGGCCACCCGCGCCTTCTTGATCGCCTCCTCCACGAGTATCGAGGCCTCCGCGTCCTGGGCCAGCTCCTTCGCGGCCTGGTTGCCCGGCTCGCGCTGCAGCACCGCCTTGGCCTCGGCGAGCGCCTGCGCGTAGCGGCCCTTCTCCATGTAGTCGTTCGCCCGGTCCAGGCGCGCTTCCGCGGGGGAGACGGGTGCTATGGAAGGTGCGGCCGAGGGCGTCGCCGGGGCCGCCGAGGGCGCCGTGACGGAGGGAGACGCCGATCGGGCGAGCGTCGTCGGGGGCGGGGTCGCGCGGGGAGTCGGCGACGGCGGCGGGCTCGGCAGCGTCGAGGTCGGGACGGCCGCCGCGGTCGGCGAAGGCACAGCCGGTGGACGCGGATGGCCGGGCCGCAGCACCAGGAAGCCGAGGAAGACCAGCAGGCCGACGGCGCCGGCCGCCAGGACACCGGCGATCGCCACCGGCGTCCGCGACGGCCGACTCGCCGCCCGGGCGGGCGGCGCGGCCGGCGGAGGGAGTGCCGCCGGGGTTTCCGCGGCAAGAGAGGGCGGCGCCGCCTTCCTCGGCGCGCGGCGGAGCAGGCCCTGGTCGAAGGGCGTCATCCAGTCTCCGGCGCCTCCGAGCTCGCGCAGCGCCTCGAGCAGGTCGGCCGACATGCTTCGCGCGTCCGGGTAGCGGTTCTCGGGCTTCTTCTGGAGGGCGCGGGTGACTATGCCGCGCAGCCTCTCCCACTCCGGGTCCCGCGGGAGGAGCCGGAGGTCGGGAGCCTCGTTGATGATCTTGTAGAGGACGGCCACGACCGTGTCGCCGCGGTAGGCCTTCTCCCCGGTGAGGAGCTCGTAGAGGATGAGCCCCATCGAGAAGAGGTCGCTCCGGCCGTCGAGCTCGCCCGACCGCGCCTGCTCGGGGGACATGTAGTTGGGCGTCCCCACGAGCATGTTCTTCGTCGTCTGCACGTCGGCCAGCCGGGCGACGCCGAAGTCCATGATCTTCGCGGGCCGGCCCCGGGGAAGGAAGATGTTCGACGGCTTCACGTCGCGGTGCACGATCCCCGCCTCGTGCGCGTGGCCGAGCCCGGCGAGGGCCTGCAGCACGATCGGCAGCGTCACGCGCGGATCGGGACGGATGCCGGCCTCGATCGCCTGCTGCAAATCCAGGCCCTCGAGCAGCTCGAGGGCCATGAACGGCGCCCCCTCGTGCTCGCCGAGCTCGTAGATCGTCACGATGTCGGGGTGCTGCAGCCGCGCCGCCGCTCGGCCCTCCTTGAGGAACCGCGCCCGCGCGTCGGCGTCGTGCACGTGCATGACCTTGATCGCCACGTCGCGCTCGAGCGTCTCGTCGCGGCCGCGATAGACGGTGCCCATCGCCCCCCGCCCGAGCTCGCCCAGGATCCGGAACCGCCCGACCTGCGCCGGCATCGTCACAGCGCGCATCATAGGAGCCGTCGGAGACGCTCGGCAACAGGAGGTGCGGCGATGCGCGCGGTGGTGCAG
>JBKPBQ010000132.1:0-4557 GCA_046726955.1 Acidobacteriota bacterium | reverse complement strand
TCTTCGGCATCACGCCCCACGATCCCGCGACGTACGCGGCCACCGCCGCCGCCTTCGGGCTCGTCGCGGCCCTCGCCTGCATCGTCCCCGCCGCGCGCGCCCTGCGGGTGGACGCGGTGGACTGTCTCCGGGAGCAGTAGCGCGCTATCCTCAGCGCGTGCGGACGAGCCGCCTGACCCTTGCCGCCGCGAGCGCCCTCCTGGCGCTCCTGGGTCTCGCCGGACGAGGGCTGGTCTTCGCCGAGCCGCCTCCGGCCCAGACGGAGGAGGACGAGTACACGCGCTACGAGCTGCTCGAGCCCGGGAGCGCCGCCTTTCGCATCACGTACGAGGTCACGGCCGCCACTCCGGGGGCGACGGCCTTCTTCAATCCCATCCGCAAGGGCAGCACGGCCAGCGACGAAGCCGTCTACGACCGTCTCACCGGCCGGGCCTTGACCTTCGAGATCGTCCCCGGCTCCGCGGCCGTGGCGGCCCGCGTTCCCGAGGCCGACGCCGAGACCTCGTACATCCGCGTCACCCTCGCCCGGCCGGTGCCGAAGGACGGCGAGACGCGGCTCTTGATCCTCAAGACGTATCGCGACCCGAAGAGCTACTACGAAGAAGGAGACGCGATCGTGTTCTCGCGCTCCCTCAGCATCCGGAGAAACTCCGTCGTCCTGCCCGCCGATTACGAAATCGTCTCGCTGAACGTACCGTCACAGGTCCTTCCCGAACCCGACGGGCGGCTGGCCGTGAGCTTCATGAGCTCGGGACCTGCGGACGCGCCGTTCGTGGTCAAGGCGCGGAGGCTCGGACGATGACGGCCTCGGCTCAGCTCCGGTGGGCTGGCTTCTGCCTTCTCGTCGGGACGCCGGCCCTGGGCCAGGACAGCGCGATGCGCCTCGTCGAGCGCGCCCGCCAGGACCGCGAGATCGTCTACTTCCTGAACCCGCCGGAGTCGCACTCCTTCGACCTCTACCACGACTACACCGAGTCGCGGCCGGGCATCGACAAGTACCTCAACGTCGTGCGCAAGGGCTCAACGGCTTCCAAGCCGAGCGCGCGAATCCTCGACACCGGCGAGGCCCTGGAGGTCGAGACCCTCCGCGGCGAGGCCATCACGAGGGCCAATCTCGATCTCACGGGCGAGCTGGAAGGACCCGTCCAGCCGGACACCGAGGTCGTCGTGATCCGCTTCCCGCCGGTGGCGAAGGGTGGCTCGGTCCGGCTTCGCATCTCCGAGACCTACTCCGACGCCGGCCGGTACCGGCTCGACGGAGACGAGCTCGTCTTCGACCGCAGCCTCGGCCGCCCGCGAAACGCGATCGTTCTGCCGCCGGGGTACTACCTCACGACCTGCTCGATTCCGGCGACCGTGTCGGAAACGCCGGAAGGACGCATCCGGCTGGACTTCGTCAACGCCCGGCCGGACGAAATCGCGGTCCTCCTGAAGGCCCGGCGAAGGAAGACGCGGTGACGAGCAGACTCCACGTTGCGCTCGTCTCGGCCGCCCTCCTGCTCTTCTCCGCTGCGGGCGTGCGCGGCGAGGAGACAGTCCTCAAGGTCATCCCCCTCAAGAACCGGCCGGCGTCGGACCTGCTGCCGGCGCTCGCGCCGCTCGTGGGGCCCGACGGCAGCGTCACGGCGCTCGACACGCGGCTTGTGGTGAAAGCGACGCCGCAGGCCCTGGCCCGGATCGAGACGCTCCTGCAGTCTCTCGACACGCCGTTCCGCTCGCTCGTCATCAGCGTCAGCCAGGGCGTCGCCACCACGGCGAGCGGCCAGGCCGCGGGTGGCGGCGGTGCGGTGTCCACCGGAGGCACGACGGTCGTGGTCTCGCCGCCGCGGACCGGAGGCACGACCACCGTCGAGACACGCACGAGCCGCACCGTGGTCACGGGTTCGCTCGGAGCGGGCAGCACGTCGTCCACGGACGACGTCACGCAGCAGGTCCGCACGCTCGAGGGCCACGCCGCCCTCATCCGCGTCGGCCGGTCCGAGCCGTTCACGAGCGTCGGCGTCGTCGGGACGCCGTCCGGTCCGGTCGTGAGCGGAGGCACGGCGTACGCGGAGTCGGGCACGGGCTTCCACGTGCTCCCTCGGCTGGCGGGCGACGCGGTGACGCTCGAGCTCTGGGCCGAGAACACGAAGGGCGAAGGGCCGATCGTGGTCGGTCAGGACCTCCGCACGACGGTCTCCGGCCCGCTCGGCCAGTGGATCGACGTGTCGAGCGCGCTGCGCCAGGCCGAGGTCCGCGCCCGGGAGGTGCTGGGCGCGTCCTTCCGGTCGGTCAGCGAGCAGCGCTCGGTGCGGGTGCGGGTGGACGAGGCCCGCTAGCCGCGGCGAGCTTCTCCACCTCCGCCGCGTAGGCCTCGATCGTCTTCGCCACCGTCTCGAATCGCTGGCCGCACACTTCTACTGGCCTTGTTCGATCGTGCCGACCATCACCGGGTGGATCGCGCAGTGATACGGACCCTCTCCGGCGGCAGCGTGGCTGGATTGGGTGAGAACGACTGCGCGCCGTTGATCGCGACCACGTTGACGGTCACGACGCCCGAGTGCTCGGCTTCGGCTAATGCGGGAAGTCAGTGCCCCAGACGACGGTCTCGCCCAGATGACCCGCGATGGCCACGAGCGCCGCGGCGCCGAGGAGCGCCGCCTGACACACGAACGCGGAGCGACGGGAATCGACGCGGGACCGTGTCGAGGCCAGCGCCGCGCCTATCACCGCCGTGGCACCGGCAAGCCCCGTCCAAAGGTGCCAGGTCAGCAAGGCGCTCGGCTCGAGGAAGGGAGATGACGGGAGCGCCCAACCCGCGACCGCGGTGAGGGCGCCCATCGCTCCCCCCGCTCGAACGTTGGCGACCGCGAGGGCGCGCCAGCTCGCCCGGCCTGTACGAATGGCGAGGATCTCTGCCGCGGTCCCCGCCAGAATCAGCGCGATCGGAAAGTGAGCGAGCATCGGATGAAGTTTGTCAATCAGCGACATGTGTCCCTTGCTCCGCGTGTCGATGTTTGCGTCCCCGCGAAGACAGACCAGGCCGGCCACCGAAATATTCCCGGCGTGATCACCGAGGAGTGCGGGCGTGCCCGGGCGCCCGACCGGAATATTCAGCGCGTCATGCGGGTCCACGCTTGCGAAGGGAGGGTGACCGTGATCCGTGTGGGCCGGCGTCCTCGGACGCTCCTCGCCTTGTCCCGGTCCCGCGTGCGGCTGATCACTCCCGCGCAGTGGCTCGGAACCGCCTGCCTGGTCCACGCGCTGGCCGTAGGCGCCGCCTGGTGGGACGTCTCGGGCGGACTGCTCTGGGGCGGCCAACCCGGCGGTCTCGCGGTCGCACTCGGGAGGTTAGCCGGGCTATGCATGAGCTCCGCAGTCCTGCTTCAACTGCTCCTGGTCAGCCGCCTGCCCTGGCTCGAGCCGTCTTTGGGGTGCGATCGACTGTACCGGCTGCATCGGCGTGTGGGCTTTGCGATCGGGTCGTTGCTTCCCGGCCACCCCGTTCTGCTCACGGTCGGATATGCCCGTCGCGATCATCTCTCCGTCGCCCGGCAATTTGCTGAGATCGCCCGCGATTGGCCCTACGCCTGGCCGGCGATCGCGGCGATTGTCATCATCGTGGCAGCGGTGGTGCTCTCGACGCCCCTCATCAGAGGCCGACTGACGTACGAAGCGTGGCACCTCGGCCACCTCGCGCTATACCTTGCCGTGGGACTCGCTTCGCTCCACCAGCCGTACGGAGCCGAACTATCCAGCCAGCCGTGGTGGGCCACCTACTGGGTGGCAGTGCACGTCCTGGTCATCGGCTGTTTCGTGGTGTTTCGCGCCGGCCGGCCGATTTTCAGGTTCGCCCGGCACCGGTTTCGTGTCGACAAGATCGTCCCAGAAAGCGGGGACGTCTTCTCGGTGTACCTGACCGGTCGTCGCCTCGATCGATTCGCGTTTCGGCCCGGGCAATACGCCAATGTGGCCTTCCTGTCGAAGGGCCTCTGGGCACCTCATCCCTTTTCGTTCTCGACCGCGCCAAACGGCCAATTCCTCAGGCTGTCCGTCAAGGCTGTCGGCGATTTCACTCGCCGACTCCACGAGCTGACCCCGGGCACTTCCGCCTTGCTCGAGGGTCCGCTGGGGGCGTTCACGGTCAACAACGCGACTCGTGCAAGGTACCTCATGGTGGCGGGCGGGATTGGCATCACTCCGATTCGAGCGCTGATCGAATCGCTCGCGGGCGCGCAACGGGACATCGTTCTGCTCTACGCGGTCAAGAACGCCGAAGATCTTGTATTTGCCTCCGAGCTGCGCGCGTTGACCGCACACTGCCACTTCGTCCTGTCTCGATCGGCCGACACCGCCAACGGCTATGAGCATGGTCGCGTCGACAAGCTGCTGATCACGAGGCTCGTTCCAGATGTGCAGGATCGTGAGGTGTTCATCTGCGGACCGCTTCCGATGACGAAGGCGGTGATGGCGACCTTGAGCGTGCTCCAGGTCCCCGCGACGCAGATTCATTACGAGCAATTCGGGTAACGCCTTCGCTTTTCGACGTGGACTTGCTGTTCCGTCACGGGAATATCC
>JBKPBQ010000131.1:0-5621 GCA_046726955.1 Acidobacteriota bacterium | reverse complement strand
ACCCGGCACCAAGGACGGTGCGCCCGTCAAGGTGCGCATCGTCGTCTCCGTCGCCTTCAAGATCGGGAACTAGCAGGGTGCTGAAAAAGCAGCCTTCGACAGCCGCGCGCGCTGTTCGCGCGCGGCGTGAGGACACTTTTCAGCACCCTGCTAAAGCCGCGCGGGCCTCACGTCATTTCCGGAGGAGGAGCGCGAGGGTCAGGAGGGCGAGGAAGCCGTCAGTGGCCACGAAGAGGAGGAAGCTCGAGGGCGAGCCCTCCATGTAGTGGTCGAAGAGGAAGAGCGCGGCCCCGAGACCCTTCGCGAGGACGCCCGCAATCCAGAAATAGCCGCGCCGTGCCTCCGGGTCCTGCGCCGCCCAGAAGTACCCGGCGGCGAGCGTGAGGGTGAAGACGCCGTTGAGCTGCGCGTTGACGACGGGCACGGGAGCGGGCGCGCCGAAGGCCAGGGCGAGCGGCCGCGCGGCGAAGAGCGTGCCGAGCGCGAGCAGCAGGTCGTACACGCCGGAGACGATCGCGAGCGTCTTCAGGCTCATCGCCACCTCGCCGCGCGGTTTCGTTGACCGGCTCGCGCGGGCGCTCCTATACTACCTGTCCCGGCGCCGTTCGCCTCTCCCATGAGTCAAGACCTGCACGGCACCACGATACTCGCCGTCCGCCACGGAGGTGCCGTCGCCCTCGCGGGGGACGGCCAGGTCACGCTCGGCCAGACGGTCGTGAAACACCGCGCCAAGAAGATCCAGCGCCTGCTCAACGGGCAGGTCCTCGCCGGCTTCGCGGGATCGACGGCGGACGCCCTCGCCCTCATCCACAAGTTCGAGACCAAGCTCGAGGAGCACCGTAGCAACCTCCAGCGCGCGGCGGTGGAGCTCGCCAAGGAGTGGCGCACCGATCGCGTCCTCCGCCGGCTCGAGGCGTTCCTCGTCGTCGCGGACCGCGAGGCGACCTTCCTCCTCTCCGGATCCGGGGACGTGATCGCCCCCGACGACGGCCTCGTGGCCGTGGGCAGCGGCGGCCCCTACGCCCTCGCCGCGGCGCGGGCGCTCGTGCGCCACGCCTCGCTAGACGCCGCGGGGATCGCCCGGGAGGCCATGAAGATCGCGGCCGAGATCTGCATCTACACGAACGACGCCATCGAGGTGGAAACGCTCTGATGCCGATCCACCTCCCGGCCGCCAGCGATGAGCTCCGAACTCTCGACCGTCTGTCTCCGCGGGAGATCGTGGCGGAGCTCGACCGCCACGTGGTGGGGCAGGCGGCGGCCAAGCGCGCGGTCGCGATCGCGCTCCGCAACCGCGTGCGCCGCCAGCGGCTGCCTCCCGAGGAGGCGGCGGAGATCACGCCGCGGAACATCCTCATGATCGGCCGCACGGGAGTGGGAAAGACGGAGATCGCGCGCCGCCTCGCCCGCCTCTCCGGCAGCCCGTTCGTGAAGGTGGAGGCGAGCAAGTTCACCGAGGTGGGCTACGTCGGCCGCGACGTCGACTCGATCGTGCGCGACCTCGTGGAGGCGGCGGTGGACATGGTCCGCCGGGAGAAGCACGCGGAGGTCCAGGACAAGGCGGAAGCGGCGGTGGAGGAGAAGCTGCTCGACCTCCTCCTGCCCCCGTCGCCCGCTGCGCACGGAATGACGCCCGAGGAGCACAACGCGAGGCGCGATTCGCTGCTCGCATCGCGCGAGAAGCTGCGGGCCCGGCTCCGGGCGGGAGAATTGGAGGCGCGGACGGTGGAGGTGGACGTGCCCGAGCGCACGTTCCCGACCTTCCAGGTCCTGTCCAACCAGGGGCTGGAGGAGATGGACGTCAACATGAAGGACCTCCTCCCCGGTCTCTTCGGCGGCCGCACGCGCCGGCGGGAGCTTCCCGTGAGCGAGGCCCGCCAGGTGCTCCGGCAGGAGGAGGAGAGCCGGCTCGTGGACCAGGAGAAAGTGCGCCAGCTCGCGGTGGAGCGCGCGCAGAGCTCGGGGATCGTCTTCCTGGACGAGATCGACAAGGTCGCGGGGCGCGAGGGCGGCCACGGCCCCGACGTCTCCCGCGAGGGCGTGCAGCGCGACCTCCTTCCCATCGTGGAGGGCACGACCGTGTCCACGAAGTACGGTCCCGTCCGGACCGATCACGTGCTCTTCATCGCCGCCGGCGCCTTCCACGTGAGCAAGCCGTCCGACCTCATCCCCGAGCTGCAGGGACGCTTCCCGATCCGGGTGGAGCTGCAGCCGCTCATCGAGGCCGACCTCGTGCGGATCCTCACCGAGCCCAAGAGCTCGATGGTCACGCAGTACCGCGCGCTCCTGGGTACGGAGGGCGTCGAGCTGCGCTTCACGGACGGGGCGATCCGCGAGATGGCGCGCTTCGCCATGGACGTGAACCAGGCCACCGAGGACATCGGGGCGCGGCGGCTCTCCACGATCCTGGAGGCCGTGCTCGACGACGTCTCGTTCGACGGCGGGCCGGGTGTCGTGACGATCGACGTTCCCGAGGTGCGACGCAAGCTCGAGCCCCTGGTGAAGAACCAGGACCTCTCCCGCTTCATCCTCTGAATGCGGCGAACCCTCGCGGCCGCCGCCCTGCTCCTCCTGCTCCCCGCCTGCGGCAAGCGGGGAGATCCGCTGCCCCCGCTGCGCCGGACGCCACCCGCCCTCGCCGTCTTCCGCGTGGCGCAGCGTGGCAACGAGCTGGAGATCCGCCTGACCGCGCCGCGAGCCTCGGTGGAAGGCGCGCGGATGACCGACCTCTCCGTGGAGACGGTGCGTCTCGACGGCGACGGCGACGTCGAGAAGCAGGGACGGCGCACGAAGCGGAAGGTGCTTCCGGGGCAGGAAGTGGTCCTTCGCGAGCCCCTGCCCCCGCCCGGCACGATCGTCCACGTGGCCGCGCGCGCGATCGTGGGAAAGGAGGCCTCGCCGCGCTCGGGGCCGCTCGTCATGCGCGTGGAGAAGGAGACTGCAGCTCCGACCGATCTCGTGGCCACGCTCGAACCGGGAGGAGTCGCGCTCACCTGGAAGGGCGACAAGCCGGAGCCCATCGCCCCCCTGCCGTCCCCGTCCCCGTCGCCCTCTCTCTCCCGGCCTGGTCTGCCTCCGGGGGCGTCCCCGCCGCCCACGCCGCCGCCTTTCCCCGGAGGGTTCTGGGTCTACAGGCGCGCCGCGAGCGCCTCCGAGGGCTCGCCCCTCACCGCCCGGCCCTCCGGCGACTGGAGGCTCACGGACACGACCGCGAGCCTCGGCACGCGGTGGTGCTACACCGTGCGCGCGGTCGCCGCGCTCGAGCCGCTCGTGGAGAGCACGCCTTCCGCCGAGGCCTGCGTCGACGCAAAGGACGTCTTCCCCCCGGCGCCGCCGGCCGGCCTCTCCGCCCTCGCCACGAGCGACGGCATCGAGCTCACCTGGAGCCCGTCGCCGGAGCCGGACCTCGCGGGCTATCGCCTCTGGCGCGCGGCGGTAGGGGGGACGCCGGAGCGGCTCGTCGAGCTGAAGGGCGGCGAGCGGCAGTACGTGGACAAGACGGCGGCGCGCGGGACGCCGTACCGGTACACCGTCACCGCCTTCGACCAGGCCGGCAACGAGAGCGCACCCTCCGCTCCCGCGGACGGCGTGCGCCCGTGAAGTACTACCGGCCGGGGACCGCGACGTCCTCCACCTCGTCTGGGTTCGTCCCTCGAGTGATGACGCTCCTTCCCGGAGATATGATTTCCGTAGGGACGCCCGCCAGCGTCGGCCCCCTCGTCGCGGGAGACGTGGTCGAGGTCGAGGTCGAAGGGGTGGGCATCCTCCGTAATCCCGTGGGGGAGAAGTGAGGTGATGTGATGAAGTTCTTCCTGGACACGGCTAGCCTCAAGGAGATCCGCGAAGCGGCCTCCCTCGGCGTACTCGACGGTGTCACCACGAACCCGAGCCTGCTCGCCAAGGAGAGCGGCGAGCCCGAGGACATCCTCGTCGAGATCTGCAAGACCGTGAACGGCCCCATCTCCGCGGAGGTGGTGGCCACCGATGCGGAGGGCATGGTCCGCGAGGGCCGGCACTGGGCCTCTCTCCACGAGAACATCGTGGTGAAGTGCCCGTGCACCGCGGAGGGCTTGAAGGCGACGCGCATGCTCGCCAAGGAAGGCCGCCGCGTGAACATGACGCTCGTCTTCAGTGCCAGCCAGGCGCTCCTGGCGGCCAAGGCCGGTGCGAGCTTCTGCTCGCCCTTCGTGGGCCGCCTCGACGACATCTCGACGCCGGGAATGGACCTCGTGCGCGACATCGTGCAGATCTACAGGAACTACTCCTTCCCGTGCGAGGTGCTCGCCGCCTCCCTCCGGCACCCCCTGCACGTGGTGGAGGCCGCCAAGGCGGGCGCCCACATCGGCACGATGCCCATGAGCGTCTTCCAGAGCCTGCTCAAGCACCCGCTCACGGACATCGGCCTCAAGCGCTTCCTCGACGACTGGGAGAAGGCGAAGAAGGAGCTGGGGGCCAAGGCCCCGCGTTAGGCGCCATGCCGATCTACGAGTACGTCTGCGGGGAGTGCGAGGAGAAGTTCGAGAGGCTCGTGCGGTCGTGGGGGGAAGCCGTCTCCTGTCCGGCTTGTCGCAGCGAGGACGTCGAGAAGCAGCTGTCCTCCTTCGCCTTCGCCGGCCGCGACGGCGCGCGGCCGTCGGGGGGCGGGGGATGCGGCTGCTCGCGCGGTGGGTGCGGCTGCGGCCACTAGGGTGAGCTCCCGCTTCGACGTCCTCCGCGACAAGATCCGGCGGGCCGAGGAGGGGGGCGGTGCGACGCGCCGCGAGCGCCAGCACCGGGAGGGCAAGCTCACCGCCCGCGAGCGGATCGAGATCCTGCTCGACGAGTCCTCGTTCGAGGAGCTCGACCAGCTCGTGGAGCACCGCTGCCTCGACTTCGGCATGGCCGAGCAGAAGATCCCCGGCGACGGGGTCGTCTCCGGCTACGGAAGGATCGACGGCCGCCTCGTCTACGTCTTCGCCCAGGACTTCACGGTCTTCGGAGGGAGCCTGTCCGAGACGAACGCCCAGAAGATCTGCAAGGTGATGGATCTCGCCATGAAGATGGGCGCTCCGGTGATCGGCCTCAACGACTCCGGGGGGGCGCGGATCCAGGAGGGCGTCGCCTCCCTGGGCGGCTACGCCGACATCTTCCTCCGCAACACGCTCGCCTCCGGGGTGGTGCCGCAGATCTCCGCCATCATGGGCCCGTGTGCGGGAGGTGCCGTCTACTCTCCCGCCATCACCGACTTCACGGTGATGGTGAAGGACAGCTCGTACATGTTCGTGACCGGGCCCGACGTGATCAAGACGGTCACCCACGAAGAGGTCACGAAGGAGGAGCTGGGCGGGGCTATGACCCACAACACCCGCTCCGGCATCGCCCACTTCGCCGTGGAAGACGACCGGGCCTGCCTCGCCCTCGAGAACGGCGCACCGGTGATCGGGCTCAACGACTCGGGAGGCGCGCGCATCCAGGAAGGGGTCGCCTCGCTGGGCGGTTACGCGGAGATCTTCTTCCGGAACACGGTCGCTTCGGGAGTGGTCCCGCAGATCTCCGCGATCCTGGGACCTTGCGCGGGGGGCGCCGTCTACTCTCCCGCCATCACCGACTTCACCATCATGACGAAGGGTACGAGTCACATG
>JBKPBQ010000130.1:0-3580 GCA_046726955.1 Acidobacteriota bacterium | reverse complement strand
GGTCGTGAAGGAGGGAACGATCACGCTCGGGGCGAAGAAGCTCTACGAGATCGCCCGCGCCCTGCCCGAGAGCGACGTGCAGATCAAGGTGCTCCCCGACTCCTGGGCCACGATCGACTGCGAGCGCGTCCACTTCAAGATGGCCGGCCTTCCCCGCGAGGACTACCCGTCGCTTCCCGAGGCCAAGACGGGCAAGGGGATCGAGGTCCCGGGCGACGTGCTGCGCGCGCTCATCAGCCGCACCGCCTTCGCCATCACCGCCGAGGACGCGCGGTACTACCTGGCGGGCGCGCTCCTCCTGCTCGACAAGGAGAGCGCATCGATGGTGGCGACGGACGGCCACCGTCTCGCCTACGCGCGGAAGAAGGTGGCTCTCCGCGTGGGCGAGCCCCTGCGCGTGCTCGTGCCGCGCAAGGCGATCAACGAGCTGGGCCGGCTCCTCGAGGGCGAGGAGAGCGTGACTTTCCAGCAGGTGGAGAGCCACCTCGTCTTCTCCGTGGGGGGCAGGGTGCTCGCGTCGAAGATGGTGGACGCGCAGTTCCCGGCCTTCGAGAAGGTGGTGGCGGCGGCGGGAGACAAGTCCGTACAGATCTCGCGGGAGGGCCTGGCGAGCGCCATCCGGCGGGTGAGCCTCCTCTCCTCGGAGCGCACGCGCGCGGTGAAGCTCGCTCTCGGAGGCGGCAAGCTCGAGCTCGCGGCGTCCTCGCCCGATCTCGGGGAGGCCAAGGAGGCGCTCGTCGCCGACTACAAGGGCGACGGCGTCGAGATCGGCTTCAACGCGCAATACGTCCTCGACTTCCTGGGGGTGGCCGGAGGCGACAACGTGTTGCTCGAGCTCAAGGACGCGGAGAGCCAGGGGATCTTCCGGCCGGTGGGCGATTCCGACATCGACTATCGCTACGTCGTGATGCCCATGCGGTTCTAGGCAGTTGGTCTGGGTGAGGAGCCTGCAGATTCGCGATGTCAGGAACATCCGGGAGGCGGCGGTGGAGCTGCACCCGGGACTGAACGTCTTCCACGGCGCCAACGCCCAGGGAAAGACGTCGGTGCTGGAGGCGGTGGGGCTCCTTGCCCGCGGCCGGTCGTTCCGCACCGACGAGACGACGACGTGCATCCGTCGAGGGGCGTCGTCGCTGCGCGCGGGAGCGCACGTCGAGGGAGGCGCTCGCCCGTTGGCGCTCGAGATCGAGGTCGGTGAGAAAAGGCGCGTGCTCCGCGTGGACGGCCGCGAGGTGAGACCTCACGAGTACCGGGGGCGCCTGGACGCCGTCGTCTACTCGACCGATCGCCTGCGGGTCGTGCGAGGAAGCATGCGCGATCGCCGGGAGTTCCTGGACCGCGGCGGCTCCGCCCTCTGGCCGGGCTACGCCCAGGCGGTGCGGGACTTCGAGCGCGTGCGGCTGCAGAGGAACGCGGCGCTCGAGCAGCGGCGCGCCGACCTGCCGGCCTGGACCGAGCGCTTCGTCGTCCTCGGCAGCGCCCTCCGCGCACGCCGCGCCGACTACGTGGCGCGCCTGCGGGCGGCCCTTCCCCACACGTTCCGGCCCGCGGGCGAGGAGTACGGAGTGACGCTGCCCGACGAGGTGCGGGGCGGAGAAGCCGCGCAGCGCGCGGCCCTCGAAGGCGAGATCGCGCGCGGCCAGCCGCGGGAGCTCGCGGCCGGCCACTCGCTCTTCGGACCTCACCGGGACCCCGTTGCCTTCACCATAGACGGGCGGGAAGCCGCGTCGGAGGCTTCGGCCGGGCAGGCGCGGAGCCTGCTCCTCGCCCTCTCGCTCGCCGCGCTCGAGGTCTTCCGCGAGGAGAGCGGGCTCTCGGCGGTGGCGCTGCTCGACGACCTCGACTCGGAGCTGGACGAGGAGCGCGCGGGAAGCCTCTGCGCGCGCGTCGTCGCCCGCGGCCAGGCGCTCGTCACCACCGCCCACCCGAGGTGGGCGGAGCGGCTGGCGCCCCTGGGCCGTCTGTATCACGTCTCGGCGGGAGAGGTCCGGTGCGCGTGACCGCCCTTCCGCCGACCAAACGCAAGGAATCATGAGCAACCCCACCAAGACCGCGGACGATCCCACCGCCACCGAGTACGGGGCGGGTGACATCCGTGTCCTCGAAGGCCTGGAAGCCGTCCGGGTACGGCCCGCGATGTACATCGGGTCCACCGGGGAGGCCGGGCTGCACCACCTCGTCTACGAGGTCGTGGACAACTCGATCGACGAGGCCCTCGCGGGGTACTGCAGCGAGGTCGACGTCACCATCCACATCGACAACTCGGTGACGGTGGTGGACAACGGCCGGGGCATCCCCGTGGGCCCCCACGAGTCGGGTCTCGACGCGGCCGAGGTCGTCCTCACCAAGCTCCACGCCGGAGGAAAGTTCGACAAGAAGGCCTACAAGGTCTCGGGAGGGCTCCACGGCGTCGGCGTCTCCGTGGTCAACGCGCTCAGCGAGACGCTCGAGCTCGAAATCTGGCGGGACAAGAAGGTCTACCGCCAGTCCTTCGCGCGCGGCACGCCCACCACCTCTCTCGAGAACACCGGCGTCACGGACAAGCGGGGTACGAAGGTCACGTTCAAGCCGGACGCCCAGATCTTCGAGACCACGACCTTCAGCTTCGACACGCTGTCGCAGCGGCTGCGCGAGCTCTCCTTCTTGAACCGGGGGATCCTCATCACCCTCGAGGACGAGCGCGACGGCAAGAAGCACCGCTTCCAGTACCAGGGCGGGATCTCGTCGTTCGTCGAGCACCTGAACCGCAACAAGCAGGTGCTGCACAAGGAGCCGATCGTCATGGAGGGCACGCGCGAGGGTGTCCAGATCGAGATCGCGCTGCAGTGGAACGACGGCTACGCGGAAAACATCTACTCCTTCGTCAACAACATCAACACCCACGACGGGGGCACGCACCTCATCGGCTTCAAGAGCGCGCTCACCCGGAGCCTCAACGCCTTCGCCACGAGCACCGGCCTCTTGAAGGAGGGCGGAGAAGGGATCCAGGGCGAGGACACGCGCGAGGGTCTCTGCGCCGTCATC
Source organism: Acidobacteriota bacterium (assembly GCA_046726955.1). Classification (GTDB taxonomy): domain Bacteria; phylum Acidobacteriota; class Vicinamibacteria; order Fen-336; family Fen-336; genus CAVPGH01. The sequence goes on along the minus strand of JBKPBQ010000130.1, from coordinate 556 downwards.
AGCGTCAAGGTCCCGAACCCGCAGTTCGAGGGGCAGACGAAGGGTAAGCTCGGCAACTCCGAGGTCAAGGGGATCGTGGAGAGCCTCGTCAACGAGCGGCTCTCCGGCTACCTCGAGCAGCATCCATCGGAGGCCAAGCAGATCGGCCTCAAGGTCCTCGAAGCCTCGCGGGCCCGGGAGGCCGCGCGCAAGGCCCGCGACCTCACGCGGCGGAAGGGGGCGCTCGACGGCGCCGGGCTGCCCGGCAAGCTCGCGGAGTGCCAGGAGAGGAACCCCGAGCGCTGCGAGCTCTACCTCGTGGAGGGCGACTCGGCCGGCGGCTCCGCCAAGCAGGGGCGCGACCGCACGTTCCAGGCTGTGCTGCCGCTGCGGGGCAAGATCCTGAACGTGGAGAAGGCGCGGCACGACAAGACGCTCGCCTCCGAGGAGATCCGCAACATGATCGCCGCCCTCGGCACGGGGGTGGGCGCGGACGACTTCGACGTGGCCAAGCTCCGCTACCACCGGATCATCATCATGTGCGACGCGGACGTGGACGGCAGCCACATCCGCACGC
>JBKPBQ010000129.1:0-9860 GCA_046726955.1 Acidobacteriota bacterium | reverse complement strand
GGGCCACCTCCCAGCACCCTCCCGCTCACCCCGGCGATTACAGGAAGTACGCAGGAAACGTGTGCAGCGGGGCGGCGAGCCTCAGCGGACTGGTGCGTCCCTGACCGCCTCGGCGAGCTCGCGGGCCGTCGCGTAGCGCTCGTCGCGGTTCTTGGCGAGGGCCTTGGCCACGATCGAGTCCCAGGCGGCGGACACGTTAGGGTCCACCTGCGAGGGCGGCTTCGGCTCCTCGCGGATGATGGCGAACATCAGCGAAGGGAAGGTGTCCCCCGTGAAGGGCTTCCGGCCCGTGAGCAGCTCGTAGAGGATCACGCCCAGGGAGAAGATGTCGCTGCGCCCGTCCACCTTGTGGCCGCTCGCCTGCTCGGGCGACATGTAGGCCGGAGTCCCCATGACGCTGCCCGTCTTGGTGAGGTTCGACTCCAGGATCCGGGCGATGCCGAAATCCATGACCTTCACGTTGCCCGTCTTGCCGACCATGACGTTGTCGGGTTTCACGTCGCGGTGGTAGATCCCGTTCTCGTGCGCGTAGTGGAGGGCCATGGCAGTGTTGTAGACGACGTGCTTGACCTGGGCCACGCTGAAGCGCTGCTTCTTCATCCACTGCGTGAGCGTCTGGCCCTCGACGAACTCCATCACGATGTAGGACATCCCCAGGTCCTCGCCCACGTCGTAGACGGTGACGATGTTGGGGTGCGTGAGCTGGCCCGCGATCTTGCCCTCCCGGTAGAAGCGCTGGCGGATCTCGATGGCCTGCTTGGGGTCGACGTCGGCGTCGACGCGGATCGTCTTGAGCGCGGCCTTCCGGCTGATCACCGTATCGTGCACGAGGTAGACGTCGCCCATGCCGCCCCGTCCGAGGTGGCGCTCGACCTCGTAGCGCCCGAGGCGCGCTCCCGGCGGCGCGGGGCCGCTCGGCATCGTGGGCGCCGACACCGCGGTCACCTGGCTCGTGGGAGGTGACTGCGACGTCGGCGAGGAGGACGAGACGTAGCTCTGGCCGGCGCCGAGCGTGCCCTCGTGGTGCGGGTCGACGGCGGTGGGCGCCTCCTGCGGGGAGACGGGAAGCGGCGTCTCCACCAGGTCGGCAAGCGGCGATTCCCGGGTGGGAGCCATGCGGACGGGCGTGGGGGCCCGGCCCACGACGCCGGTGGGGCCGTGGAACAGGCTGCCCGACGCTCCGGCCTGGCTGAGGCGCTCCATGCGCTGGGCCACACCCTCGAACTCGGGGTCCACGTCGAAGACCTTCTTGTAGACGATGAAGGCCTTGTCCCGCAGACCGCGGTTCTCGTAGTCGAGGGCGAGGTTGACGTACACGAGCTTCATGTCGGGCGTGAACGGCAGCTTGTTGAAGGTGGCGAGGGCCATGTCGAGCATGCCCTTCTCCTGGAAACTCAGGCCGAGGAGCTTCTCCTTCTCGAGCTTCTCCGCGCCCACGTCGCGCGTCTCCTTCTCGCTCGCGGTCAGGCGGAGCGGGACGATCAAGGCGAGCGGGGCGAGGAGCGCGACCGCCGGATAGAAGACCTTGATCCAGATCCCCTTCTGGACGAAGAGGAAGGCCGACGCTCCCACGAGAAGGATCACGAGGGCGGGGATCCCGGCGAGCATGAGCCGGGTGGAGGCACGGGGCAGCATCCAGAGGACGACGCCGCAGGCCGCGAAGAAGAGGATCCATTCGACGATCCAGCCCCAGAGGGGGGCCTGGACGAAGTCGAACCGGAAGACGTTGTCGAGGAAGGCGGCGTAGGCGAGGACGCCCGGCGCTTCCACGGCGAACGGGAAGTCGCGATCGTCGAGCCCGTCCGCGGTGCCGGCGACGAGCACCGCCTTGCCGCGGAACGCGTCTTCGGGCACGTCCCCGCGCACGACGTCGAGGAAGGAGTACTGGGGGAACGCGTGCTCGCCCGCGGCCGGCCAGTTGAGCAGGACCTCGCCCGAAGGCGACACCGGGATCTCCCACGCGCCCAGGTCCATGGTCGTCCCGCGCAGCCCCACCTGGTCCTCCGACGTGCCGGTGTAGACGCGCGCGATCTGGATCGCCAGGGAGGGGTATCCCTTGTCCCCGTGCTGGATCACGAGCGGAAGCACGCGGATCCGTCCGTCCTCGCCGGCCAGGGTGCGCACGTGGCCGAGGGCGACGGCGGCCTCGGCGAGGACGGGCTCCGGCTCGATGAGGTGGGGAGCGGAAGGAATCGCGAGCGACTCGAAGTGGCGGAGCGCGTTCGCCTGGATCGCCTTCGAGGGCGGCGTGCCCATCGGCGAGGGATCGCCGACGCGGGTGAACTCGTAGCCGAAGACGACGTTACCCGCCTTCTTCATGGCCTCGGCGAAGAGCTGGTTGCTCTCCGCCTCGCGCTCGAGGGCGCCGAAAGTGAAGTCGAACCCGATGACCTTCGCCCCCGCCTTGGTGAGCCTCTCGAGGAGCGGGACGTACTCGCGGCGCGGCCAGGCCGGGGGGCCGAAGCGCGCGATGCTCTTCTCGTCCACGCCGACGATCACGATCTGCGGGCTCGGCATGCGGGTGGCCCGGAGGGACTGCCAGGAATCCAAGAGGACGAGGTCGGGACGACGGAGGAGCGGCACCACCTCCGCGGCGACGCGGAGGAGGATGAGGACGGCGACCGCCGCGGCCGCCCACCGCAGAAGCCGCCGACGCGCGATGACGGACTCGTCGAAGAGGCGGCTACCTTCGTCGCTCATGGTCGCGGGGCGTCGCTCGTCCTCGTAGCGGGACGTATCCTAGCAGAAGTCATCCGGCGAGAGCGTTTTCCACGGCGACCAGGACGTCCTTCCGGCCCTCCAGCAGCGGGCGCAGGCGCTGCCACTCGGCGCGCAGATCCTCGATCGTGTCGATGTCGCGCATCGGGTCGAGGAGGTGGACGGACAAGCCGAGGGCACCCGCGCGGTCCGCGGTGGCGGACAGCGCCGAGGGCGTGCTCCAGGGAATGTCTTCGAAGAGCGCGGGACGGTGCCGGCTCAAGGCGAGGAGGTAGTAGCCGCCATCCTGGGCCGGGCCGAGCACCACGTCGTGCCCGTCGAGGGCGCGGAACGCCTCGACCACCGTCTGTCTCGAGACCCAGGGCACGTCCGTGCCGATGATCGCCGCCCGCTCGGCTCCGGCGGCGAAGGCGGCGGCGAACGCGGCCGACATCCGGGCGCCCAGGTCCGTCCCGAGCTGCGGCAGGAGCCTCTCCCCGGGCAGCCAGCCCGCCACCTCCGCCTCGGCCTCTTCCGGCGCGAAGAAGAACATCCGCCGGTATTCACCCGCCTCCGGCCGGGTGTTCCGGATCTCCTGCTCGGCGAGGACCTGGTAGAGGGCGGCCGCGATCTCGGGACCCAGGGCCGGAATGAGCCGGGTCTTGGCCGAGCCGGGGTGCGGGTGCTTGACGAAGACGAGCAGCACGTCTCTCTCCGCCACGGCCGGGAGTGTACCCGAGTCGGCCGTTCCGGGGAATGCGTGCGCCGCATCGTCCGGGCGCGACACCCGACTGTTCGAGGCCGGACAGACCGCCGTCGCCCGTCCCACGTCAAAACGCTGACGGCATGGGTGTTCGGCGGCGGGCGGTGCTGGCACGCTCCTCGCCGTCCAGGACCCTGTTCTCGCTGGAGGTTCGATGGACGCGCTCTTTCACGACCTGAAGCACGGCGTGCGCACGCTCGCCAAGGCTCGAGGCTTCACCCTCGTCGTCGCGCTGACCCTCGGGCTCGGCGTCGGGGCGAACACCGCGATCTTCACGCTGCTCGACCAGGTCCTGCTCCGCCTGCTTCCCGTGCAGAGGCCGGAGGAGCTGGTCCTGCTCGACGGGCCCGGTGCGAACATGGGCGCACGCTTCGGCGAGCAGACCTTCTCGTACCCGATGTACCGGGACTTCCGGGACAAGAACGAGGTCTTCTCCGGCGTGATCGCGCGGTTCGGCGTGCCGCTGAGCCTCCAGCACCAGGGGCAGTCGGAGCGCGTGGCGGGCGAGCTCGTCTCCGGAAACTTCTTCGAGGTCCTCGGCGTGCCGCCCGCGGCGGGACGCACGCTCCAGCCGAGTGACGACGTCACCCCGGGAGCGCACCCGGTGGCCGTGCTCTGCCACGGCTTCTGGCGGAGGCGCTTCGGCGGCGATCCCGGGATCGTGGGCGCGACGCTCACGGTCAACGGCCGGGCCGTCACCGTGGTCGGTGTCGCGGCCGCGGGGTTCGACGGAGTCGAGGTCGGCGCCTCCCCGGACGTCTTCCTCCCCATCGCCATGAAGGCGGTGGCGACACCGACCTGGAACGAGCTCGAGAACCGGCGCTTCCTCTGGCTCAACGTGCTCGCCCGGCTGCGGCCCGGCGTCTCGAGGGAGCAGGCGGCCGCGGGAATGCAGGTGCTCTACCGGCAGATCAACGAGGACGAGATCGCGCAGATGCCGGACGCGCCGCCCCGCTTCCGCGAGCGCTTCCTGGCCAAGAAGCTCGAGGTCCTTCCCGGCTTCCGCGGGCTCTCGTCGCTGCGGCGGGAGTTCACGCGGCCTCTCCTCGTCCTCGCGGGCATGGTCGGCCTCGTCCTCCTCATCGCCTGCGCGAACGTGGCGAGCCTGCTGCTCGCTCGCGCCGCGTCGCGGGAGCGGGAGATGGCGATCCGCGTCGCCCTGGGGGCCCGCCGCGGCCAGGTCCTGCGCCAGCTCGCGGTGGAGAGCCTCCTCCTCGCCCTCCTCGGGGGAGCCGCGGGGCTCGCGCTCTCGAGCCTCGTGGGCGACGCGCTCCTGCACGCTCTGCCCTTCGAGGAGGCGAGCCGCACGTTCCACTCGAGCCCGGACATGCGGGTGCTGGTGTTCACGCTCGCCGTGTCGCTCGCCACCGGCCTCGTCTTCGGGCTGGTCCCCGCGCTCCAGGCCACGCGTCCCCGCGTCTCGAAGTCGATCAACGACGAGGGGCGCACCGCCACCAGCGCGGGGCACGTCCGCTTCCGCAAGGGGCTCGTGGTCGTCCAGGTCGCGCTGTCGCTGCTCCTGCTCGTCGGGGCGGGGCTCTTCGCGCGCAGCCTCTACAACCTCCGCACGCTCGATCCGGGCTTCGACTCGCGGCAGCTCCTGAGCCTCGCCGTGGAGCCGGACCTGAACGGCTACTCCCCCGCCGCGTCCCGCGACCTCCTCCGCCGTCTGCAGGAGCGCTTCGCCGGGGAGCCGGGGTCGGCCGGCGCGTCGATAGCGGCCCTCCCCGTTCTCACCGACGCGCGGATGATCATGACCGTCGACGTGGAGGGCTACGAGCGCAAGGAGGACGAGGCGACGAACCTCTTCTCGAACCGCGTCGGTCCCGGATACTTCAAGACGATGGGGATCCCGGTCGTCGCGGGGCGCGAGTTCGACGAGCGGGACGTCATGGGCGCGCCGCAGGTGGCCCTCGTCAACGAGACGACGGCGCGGTACTTCTTCAAGGACGAGAGCCCGCTCGGCCGCCGTCTGGGCCTCGGCGACGGCTCCCGCGAGATCGAGATCGTCGGAGTCGTGCGCGACGGCAAGGCCAGGAGCCTGCGCGACACGCCGGAGCGCTACTTCTACCTGCCGGTGCTGCAGGACGAGGCGCCGAACGAGGTCACGTTCTACGTGCGGGCCGCTGGCGGCGCGGCCGGCGCCCTCGCTCCGCGCCTGCGCGCGGTCGTGCAGGAGGTCGACGCGGCCCTCCCCGTCTACGCGATGACGACGATGGAGCGCCAGGTGGACGTGTCGCTCTTCTTCGAGCGGATGATCGCCGCGCTCGCCGCGGCCTTCGGCCTGCTCGCCACCGTTCTCGCGGCCCTTGGGCTCTACGGCGTGATGTCGTACACCGTTGTGCGCCGGACGCGGGAGATCGGCATCCGCATGGCGCTCGGAGCGGAGCGCGGCCGCGTGCTGTGGCTCGTGCTCCGCGAGGTGTCGCTCCTCGCGATCGCCGGCGTCGCCCTGGGCCTGCCCTCGGCGCTCGCGCTGGCCCAGCTCGTTTCGTCGCAGCTCTACGGTCTCTCGCCGGCCGATCCGGCGACACTCGCGGTCGCCACGGCTCTTCTCGCGAGCGTCGCCCTCTTCGCCGGGTATCTGCCGGCTCGCCGCGCCACGATCGTCGATCCGATGACGGCGCTTCGGCACGAATAGCGGGAAACTCACGCTCAAGCTCTACTTGAATCCACGCGACCTAAGTGATTTGACAGGCCGCCTTTGACGAGCGCTTTCACCGACGCGGTTTCGGCCAATAATAGTCTTTGAATCAATAACTTAGCGACGTCATCGGGAACCCGGAAGGCTGCGAATTCGTCTAATACGGTAGAAAACAGCCGTGTAGACGAAACCCACCTTCGAAGAACCCTGGGCGCCGCGGGAGTCCCGGCTCGGGCCCAGGACGTCGCGCCTTCGGCTTCGCCGACAGGGTGTCGACGACGACGCCGGCGCGCTCTTCAATCCAGGAGAAAGGATCATGCCGAACACTCTGTTCGCCGTGTGTCTGACGTGCGCCGCCCTTCTGCTCCTCGCGCTCGTCGCGCGGCCGCTCACGGGCCTCGTCGTCGTGCGCGAACAGGAGGTCGGAATCGTGGCCAAGCGCTTCGCGCGCCGTTCGCTGAGCCCGGGCCGCCTCGTCGCGCTGAACGGCGAAGCGGGCATCCAGGCCGACACCTTGAGCCCGGGGTATCACCTCTTCTACTGGCCGTGGAAGTACCGCGTGACCAAGGTGCCGGTGACCGTCGTGCCGCAGGGTGAGATCGCGCTCGTGGTCGCGAACGACGGGGCGCCCATCCCGCCGGGCCGCATCCTCGGCCGCGTGGTCGAGTGCGACCGCTACCAGGACGCGCGCCGCTTCCTGTCGAACGGCGGCGAGAAGGGCCGTCAGCTCGGTGTCCTCACCACCGGGATGTACCGCATCAACACGTTCGCCTTCGACGTGATCACCGGCAGCGTGGTGGCCGCGCACGGGATGGCCCCGAGGCAGCTCGCGGTCTACGCCGTGGAGCCCGACAAGGTCGGCATCGTCACGACGCTCGACGGCACGCCCATCGCGGAGGGCGAGATCGCGGGCCCCGTCGTCGCCGGCCACGACAGCTTCCAGAACGCCCAGCGCTTCCTGGACGGCGGGGGCCGCCGCGGCCTGCAGGAGCAGGTGCTGCTCTCCGGCTCCTGGAACCTCAACCCGTGGTTCGTGCGCGTCGAGCAGGTGCCAATGACGGAGATCCCCATCGGCCACGTGGGCGTCGTGATCTCCTTCGTGGGAAAGGCCCACGAGGACGTCTCCGGGGAGGCGTTCAAGCACGGCGACCTCGTCAATGCCGGCCACAAGGGTGTCTGGGTGACGCCGCTCTACCCCGGCAAGCACCCGGTGAACTCGCGGGTGATGAAGGTGGAGCTCGTGCCCACGACGAACATCGTCCTCAACTGGGCGACCCGCACGGAGAGCCACAACTACGACGCCAAGCTCAACTCCATCACCGTGCGCTCCAAGGACGGCTTCTCGTTCAACCTCGACGTCTCGCAGATCATCCACGTGGCCGCCCTCGACGCCCCCAAGGTCATCTCCCGCGTGGGCTCCGTGCAGAACCTCGTGGACCACGTGCTGCAGCCCATCGTGGGCAACTACTTCCGCAACTCCGCGCAGAGCTACACCGTCCTCGACTTCCTGATCGCACGCAGCGAGCGCCAGGCGGAGGCGGCCGCGCACATCCACAGGGCGATCCTCGCCTACGACGTGCAGGCCATCGACACCCTGATCGGCGACATCACGCCTCCCGGTGAGCTCATGGCCACCCAGACCGACCGCAAGATCGCGGAAGAGCAGAGGAAGACCTACGAGGTGCAGCAGCTCGCCCAGGAGCAGCGCCAGAAGCTCGTGAAGGAGACGGCAGTCGCGGACATCCAGAAGGACGTGGTGAAGGCCCAGCAGGGAGTGAGCATCGCCGAGCTCGAGGCGGGCGCGCGCGTGAAGCAGGCCGCCGGTGAGGCGCAATCGCTCCGGCTCCGCGCGGCCTCGGAGTCCGACGCCGCGCGTCTGCGTGCGAGCGGCGACGCGGAGGCCATCCAGAAGACGGGCGAGGCCCGGGCCGCGGCCTACGCCGCGGGTGTCACCGCCCTCGGCGAGCGGGGCTTCACCGCCCTGCAGCTCATGCAGATCGTGGGCGACAAGTCGGTGCGGGTCGTCCCCGACGTCGCGGTGAGCGGCAACGGGAGCGGCCTCGCCGAGGGCCTGCTCGGGATGCTCCTGCGCCGGGAGTCCGGGGAGTCCGGGAAGGAGACGAAAGCGCAGGGCTGACCGAGTCCGGCGTCACGTTCGGGGCGGCCGTGAGGCCGCCCCTTTCTATTCGCGCAGGTATCCCCAGGCGTGCAGGCGGTCGGAGTCCTCCTCGAACCAGCGGTCGCCGATGTCTTCCCGGTAGTACATGTTGGGGATCATCACGTTCTTCACGCGGTTGTAGGCCTGGCGCTGCGCCTGCTTCATCGTGGGCCCGGTGCCGCAGACGATGAGCACGACGCCCGACGTTCCCGTCACCAGCCACTCGCCGTCCGCGTTCTTCACGTCCTCGATGTGGAAGCCTTCGCGGCTCGGGCTCTTGAAGAGGATCACGGCGTCCTTGGAGCTGCTCTCGAACGTCTGCTTGTCGCGGAAGGGGAACGGCGGGACCACGATGCGCACGCCGATCTGGAACCCGGTGCGCGTGCGCAGCCGGCTGATCGTCCCCTCCGCGAGCTTGTAGAGCATCTCGCCGATGGGCGTGAGCAGGCCTTCCTGCTGGATGCTGATCGTGGGATAGCCGAAGCGGGCGGTGAACTCGAGGGGATAGATCCCGTTGTTGTTCACGATGCAGTTGACGTCGATGTAGCCGACGTAGCCCTCGGCCCGGAGGCGGTCTCCCATGGGCCGGAGCGTCGCGTTGAAGATCTTGTTCGGCTCGCTCCAGAAAGCCGCGGTGCCCATCTCGCCCGTGGAGGGCCCGATGTCGCCGGGGAAGAGCTTCTTGTGCTCGAAGTTGACGCAGATGGGATCCACGAACTCCTTGCCGTTGAAGAAGGCGCCGGTGGCCACCTCGACGCCCATGATGCGCCGCTGGAGCTGGAACTCCTTGATCTTCTTCGACCACGCCCGCTTGTAGTCCTCGAGGACCTGCACGACGTCGACGCCGTCCTCCTCCTCGCCCACGAAGAGCAGCCGCTTGTAGTTCTGCGCCTCCCCGCTCGGCTTGATCACGTAGCGGTTGGGGTTGGCCTTGACGTAGGCCATCGCGTCGTCGAAGGAGGTGAAGTTCTCCTGGGGGATGATCGAGACGCCGGCGTTCTTCAGCTCCTGCTGCCCGAAGGCGCGGTCGTCCTCGAGCTTGTCCGAGTAGGGTGAGCCCCCGACGACGAGCTTGCCCTTCTTCCGGAGCTCCTCGGCCATCGCCCCCATGCCCAGCACGTCGTCGAACACGACGACGTCGGCCCACTCGACCTCCTTCTTCCAGTCGTCGGCCTTGGGCACGAACCCGTCCGCGATCTCCTTCTCGTCCGGGTCCTTGATCCAGAACTTGACGGCGTGGCCCTCCTTCACCACCTCCCAGGCGATGTCCGCGATGAGGCCGTCGTAGGAGACGAAGAGGAATTTCATTGGAGCAGACGACTCCCGGGGGCGGAATCCGGGAGGGGGAGCTCGGCACCCCCCCTCCGTCCGGTCCGCCCGACCGGCTTCAGGCTATCAGAAGTCCGATGACAGCCTCGTTACCGGCAGGCGTACACCGTCACGTCGTCCACGTACCAGCCTAGGTACCCGGTCTGGCAGTCGTTCCCGATGCTGAACCGCAGCCGGATGCTATCCCCCGTCGTCGCGTAGGCAGAGAGATCGACGTGTGACCGCCCCCAGGTCCCCTTGAACGATCCGCCGTCGGCGCCACTGAAGGC
>JBKPBQ010000128.1:0-7343 GCA_046726955.1 Acidobacteriota bacterium | reverse complement strand
CGGTTGTCGAAGAAGGTGGTCGAATTGCCGGTCTCGCCGACGATTCCGAAGCAGCGGTTGTTGTAGAACGTGTTGTTGTAGACGCGGTTGCGGTTGTTGTAGAGCGACTCGTTGGCGTAGTACTGGAAGTTGATCCCGCCTCCGAGGTCGTCGCGGAAGGCGTTGCGGCGGACGATCCCCTGCTGGCCGGCGAACTGGATCCCGTTGTAGTCGTGGTCGGTCGCGGAGGCCTGGGTGTCGGCGATGACGTTGTTCTCCACGAGGTTCCGCTTCGTGGCGTCGAGCTTGATGGGGGCGTCCGAGGTCCCCTCGCAGTCGTAGATCTCGAGGTTCTTCTGGTAGGGGTTCGAGAAGGTGTTGCCGCGCACGACGTTGTAGTTCCCGCAGCGCAGGCTGAGCAGCGAGTGCCGCCCGATCTTGATCGTGTTGCCCTGGACGACGTTTCGATCGGACTCCTGGATCGTGACGTTGTCGTTGCCGTTGTTGAAGGTGTTGTCGAGGATCTTGTTGTAGGTGGAGCGCACGAGCTTGAGGCCGCCGGACGTGCCCTGGATGGTGGCGACGCTGAACGTGCAATTGCGGATCACGTTGTACGCCGCGTCCTCGAGGCGTCCCCAGCCGCCGACGTTCGTGACGGTGAGGCCGTCGACGACGATGTAGGAGCGCTGGATGAGCCAGAGAGCGGGGTTGGCGCTGCCGGAGAGAGTCGGCTTCTCGCCCGCGTAGGCGGCGAACGTGATGGGTGCGGCGGCGGTCCCGGAGCGGGCGGGAGCGAGCTGCCCGCCATACGTTCCGGCGCGGAGGTAGACGGTGTCGCCGGCGACGGCCGCGTTCATGGCGCTGGTGAGCGTGCGGTAGGCGACGACGGAGCCTCCCAGGCACGAGCGGGTGCCGGGAGCGTAGGTGGCGCAGCTCGCCGCGGGGATCAGGCTGTCCACGTAGACGGTCGCTGCTCGCCCGACAGCGGGGGAAAGCGCGAGTGCGCTCAGAACGAGGGCAGTGTTGCCAATGATGGTCTTGAAGAGGCCGGACACACGGGGAGGCATGGAGGGAGCCCTCGAATCCTTTCGTCTCGTACTGTCGGGTGCGCCGCTTCGCTTTCAGCTCCCACCTGCCCCGAGGGGGCGGGGACGGACGAGCCGGCGATCGGCAATGGCGAGCCGGGGCAACGGCCCCACGCCACGTCGCACAATCTACAACTCGGTTACCGGATATCCTGTGACCGCTCGCAGCGCGTGAGACGGCTCACTCCCAAATTCCCCACCCCGCCAACCCCCTGAGCCGCAGTAAGATGTTGGGTACCGCGAGTTGGAGGACGGCTGTTCGGGGACGCGAATGGAGGACGCTGCCATGGCCGCGCCGGGTCTTTCGGTCGTCATTTCCGCGTACGCCGGGCTCGCGGCGCGAGCGGTTGCGAGCGCGATGGCCGCGATTCGACGGGGGCATCACGTTTGCACCACCGCCTGAGAGTGCCCCTTCGAGAAAAGCTCTTCGTGCGGCTCGTGGGCGCCCTCGTCCACCGGTCGGGACGGAAGTTCGCGTTCGGGGCGGCGGAGATCATGGCCGCGCGGGCGGCCGAGCTGCGGCGCGTGCGCCGGCTCCCGCGCGCCTTCAGCGTGCGGCCCGCGGGTCCCGACGACGAGGCCATGCTGGGCAGCTTCATGGGCAATCCCGCCAAGGCGGCCCGCCTCCTCTCCTCGGGGGACGTGGGGCTGCTCGCCCTCGGCGACGGCCAGCTCCACGCGATGGAGTGGGCGCGGCTCGGCCCGGCCGACTACGGTGAGGACGAGAGACGTCTCGGAGTGGTCTTCAAGGTCCCGCCTCGGTATGCGTGGCTTCACAACGGCAGCGGCGGCGGCGACGGCCGCGGACCCTGGGCGATGATCCTGGGTTGGCTGCCCGGCTATCTGGAGGAGCGGCAGATCGAAGTCGCCTGCCTGCAGGTGGCCTCCAACAACACCTACTCGATCCGCTGCCACGAGTCGCTCGGCTTCGGCCGCGTGGCGCGGCTCGTCGCCATGCGTCTCTGGGGATTCAGGCTCGTCGCCCTGCGCGTGAAGGGGGGACGATGGACGCGCTGCCGCGCGCACGAGCTCGGCCTCGAAGGATTACCGGTGTGAAGGACGAGACCCGAGAAGCGCCGGTGAGCGAGACGACCTCGCGGGTCGCCCTGCAGGACGTGCTGGGCGAGCTCGGCACGGCCGGCTGGAAGGGATTTTCCCTCCTGCGCCGCTACCGGAGCGAGAACGCGACACCGGCCCGGATCCTCGCCCGCCAGATCCGGTCGGTCCCCTTCTCCGCCCGCCCCGATTTCGAGAGCCGGCGCGTCCGCTTCGCGTTCGTGTCCAGCGCTTCCCTGGGCAACCTCGAGGACTCCGTGATGCTCGAGTCGCTCGCCCGCGGGGTCGTCCCCGAGCAGCACCACTCGGCCTCGCGACAGACCTCGCGCGAGCTGCGCGACCCCGGCAGCGGGCTGTACACGCATCAACCGGACGTGGTCGTGGTCGCCGTCGCTCCCGCCGCCCCGTCGGCCGACGCCGACCCGACGATCGCCATCGGCAAGAGCGACGCCGACGCGTTCCTGGACTCCCTCGTCGAGGACCTGCGTGCGCTGCGCGCGCGGTCGGACGCTCTCCTGCTCGTCCACAACTTCATGGCCCCCGAGCTCCGGACGCTCGGCGTGCAGGACTGGCGCGAGAGCGACGGCACGTCCGCCGTCTACGCCCGGCTGAACCTCGGCCTCGCCGAGCGCTGCCGCGAGATCCCCGACACGCAGGTCGTGGACGTCGCGCACATCACCGCCCTCGCCGGCGCCGGGTGGTGGACGCTGCACCGCGGCTACTTCCTGGCGCGAGTGGGAGTACCGGAGCCGCTCGCGCCGTTCCTGGCCCGCGAGTACGCGGCCTTCGCCGCCTCTCGCCGCGGGTTCCTCAAGAAATGCCTCGTCCTCGACCTCGACGACACGCTGTGGGGCGGCGTCGTGGGCGAGGTCGGGGTGGACAAGGTCGAGGTCGGGACGGAATACCCCGGGAGCATCTTCCGGGCTCTCCAGCAGGCGATCCGGCAGCTGCACGAGCGCGGCGTCGTGCTCGCGCTCAACAGCCAGAACAACGAGGAGGACGGCTGGGGGCCCTTCCAGCGACGCCGCGAGATGCGACTCGAGCGACGTCACATCGCCGCCTGGCGGATAAACTGGAAGGACAAGGTCACGAACCTGCGGGAGCTCGCCGAGGAGCTGCGGCTCGGCCTCGACAGCTTCGTGATGCTCGACAACGACCCGGTGCAGCGCGCCTGGGTGGAGGACCGCTTGCCCGAGGTACACGTCGTCGCCGCGCAGGACCCGTTGGAGATGCTGCACGCGCTCGTTACCGAGCGACTCTTCGAGAGCCTGGGCCGCACGGCCGAGGACGCGATCCGCGCGAAGTCCTACGAGGCGGCGTCCCTGCGGCGCGAGGAGGAGACGACCGCCGCCGACCGCGAGGCGTTCCTGCACAGCCTCGGGCTGGTGGTGACGGTGGGGCGCGCGACACCCGACAAGCTCCCCCGCCTCGCGCAGATGGCGCAGCGCACGAACCAGTTCAACCTCACCACCCGGCGCTACACCGAAGGGCAGATCCGCGAGCTCTGCGCCTCCCCGGACGCCAAGGTCCTCTACTGCTCCTGCCGCGACCGCTTCGCGGACGAAGGCGTCATCGGCATGGCCATCCTGCTCCGCCGGGACGCGGAGTGGGTGGTGGACACGTTCCTGCTGAGCTGTCGCGTCTTGAGCTGGGGAGTCGAGAAGGCGCTGGCAGCCGCGGTCTACCGTGCCGCAACCGGCGCCGCCTCCCTGCGGGGCGAGTACGTCAAGACGGCGAAGAACGGGATCAGCGCCGGGCTCTACGAAGGCCTCGGCTTCGAGCGGGTTCGATCCGACGACCAGGGTGCCACCTGGCGCCTGCCCCTGCCCGCGGCCGCCGATCCGGCGCCGCCCTGGATCAAGCTCGATGTCGAGGGCGACGGCCTGTGACCATCCAGTCCCTGCTGGGGCCGCTCTTCCCCGAGCTCGAGCGTCCGCTCCGCGCCGACGACTCGCCGGCGACGCTCGGATCCTGGGACTCGCTGCGCCAGGTGGACATCGTCGTGAGTGTGGAAGAGGCGTTCGGCATCGGCCTCTCCACCGCGGAGGTCGCGGAGCTCAAGTCGGTGGGCGCGCTCGTGGACATCCTGAAGCGGCGGGGCATCGCCGTCGAGGTCTGAAGTGACGACGGAGATACTGGACGACTGGGCGGCGCTCGGCCGTCTCGCGGAGGAGTGGAACCCGCTCCTCGAGCGGTCCCGCGCCGACTCGCTGTTCCTGACCTGGGAGTGGATCGACGCGTGGCGCGAGGGCGTCGAGCCGAGTGTCCAGCCCTTCGTGGCGACGGTCCGCGACGAGGGGGGAGTCCTGGTGGGCATCGCGCCGCTCTACCGGACGCGGATGCGGCTCCTCCGCGGCGTTCCGGTGCGGGCTCTCCGGATCCTCGGCGACTACCACAGCGGCGGCGAGTACGGCGACTGGATCGTCGACCCGGGCCGCGAGGCCGAGGCCGGCGTGGCGCTCGCCGAAGCCCTGGCCTCGGCCCGCAGCCGTTGGGACTGCCTGTGGATGCCCAACGTCGCGGGCTGGACGGGCGCCCGCGAGCGGATCGTGTCGTCCTGCGACCGCGCCGGCCTCCGAGTGCGCGAGCGCGCGATCGAGTTCTCCGCCGCCGACCTGCCCGTGGACTATCGCGAGTACTGGGAGGCGCTCTCCGGCAACGTGCGCTCCGCGATCCGGCGGCAGGGCAAGAAGCTCGACGCGGGCGGCGCCGTCCTCGCGCGCTGCGCCTCGCCCGAGGAGCTTCCCCCATTCATCGACGCGCTCGTCGAGCTCAACGACCGCCGCTGGCGGGCCGAGGGCGGCGTCGGAACCTTCAAGCGCAAGCCGCTCGAGCTCGCGTTCTACCGACGCTTCGGCGCGGTGGCGCTCGCGCGAGGCTGGCTGCGCCTGTTCGCCCTCAAGCTCGCCGAGGAGTTCACGGCGGTGCAGATCGGCTACGCCTACAAGGGCACGTTCCTCCAGCTCCAGGAGGGATTCGATCCCGCCGGCCCCGGCGGCCAGGGGAACGTTCTCCGGTCCCGCGTGATCGAGGCCTGCATCGGCGAGGGACTCACGACCTACGACTTCCTGGGCAAGCACACGGAGCACAAGCGTCGTTGGCTGGCCCAGCCGCGCCGCGGCCACGACTTCGTGGTGGCCAACCGGACGGCGACGGGCGCCGGGCTGCACGCCCTGGGCGTGTGGCCGACGGGACGCTATCTCCGGCCCGAGCGAATCGAGCCGCTGCGGCCGACCGCATGAGCCGGGATAGCATGACGGTCGTGCGCCGTCTCCTTCCGGAGTGGGTCCGCGTCCGCATCCGCCGGCACCGCGACCGCGCGCGCTTCGAGCTCCGCCTCGCCCACAACTACCTCTACGACCTCCGTCGCTTCCGGCGCCACTCGGCGAATCGCGCGGAGCTGTCGCGGGAGAACCTGCGAGCCCTCATCACCATGGACTACCACCGGATCGAGAAGGGCCTCGCGCTGCGCGAACCGCGCGTCGGGTTCGGCTCGTGGTTCATGCCCCGGCTCCTCGCCAACCTCGAGACGTATCGCGCGGCCTACGGAGCGGACCAGGTCGTCTTCGTGACGCTCAACGCCCTCTCGGCCTACCTCGACTTCAACGAGGCCAGGGGCCACGAGGTGCCGGCCGTGCGCGAGGGTGTTGCGAGGCTGCTGTCGAAGCTCGGCGCCGCCGAGGCGGGCGGGCGCGAGGGAGGCGTCCATCGGCTGTCGGGCCAGGACATCAGGAGCAACGCCTGCCGCGACCTCGGTCCGTTCTTCCGGTCACGCCACAGCATCCGGAACTTCGCGGAGACACCGGTGCCCCTGGACCTCGTCGAGAAGGCCGTGTCCATGGCGATCCACACGCCTTCCGTCTGCAACCGCGAGAGCTGGCGCGTCCACGTGTACGCGGACGCGGAGTCCAAGCAGTCGGTGCTTCGCCACCAGAACGGGAACCGGGGGTTCGGAGACCAGGCCGCCTACGTGCTGATCGTCACGACCGACATCCAGTCCTTCACCTCCGTCGGCGAGCGGAACCAGGCCTGGATCGACGGCGGCATGTTCGCCATGTCGCTCATCTGGGCGCTGCACTCCCTCGGCCTGGGGACGTGCTGCCTCAACTTCTGCGTGGAGAAGGAGACGGACACGGCGCTCCGGGCGAGCGCCGGCATCCCGGACTCCCAGGCCGTCATCATGATGCTCGCGGTGGGATCGCTGCCCGAGGAGCTCGCGGTGGCCCAGTCTCCGCGGAAGCCCCTCGGCGAGATGATCGTCCTGCACGGCCCTTCGGCGGCCGGCCCTTCGCCCGCGCGATGACGCCCGACCGCGAGGTCCCGCCCGCGCCCGCGAGCTCGGAGAGCTCGTCCGAGCACTTCGACGTCCGCCACCTGAGCGACAACCTGCGCGGACGGGCCGTTCGGGGCGGAGTCGTCACCCTCGCCTCCCAGGGCGGGCGCATGGCCTTGCAGCTCCTGTCCACGATGGCGCTCGCGCGCCTCATCGCGCCGAACGAGTTCGGGTTCTTCGCCATGGCGACCGCGGTCACGGGGTTCGTCGCCCTCTTCCGCGAGATGGGCCTGTCCGCGGCCACCGTCCAGAAGCAGGAAGTCAGCCACGGGCAGATCAGCGTCCTCTTCTGGATCAACGTCACGATGGGCTTCGCGATCTCGCTCGTCATGTTCCTCCTCGCCCGACCGATCGCGTGGTTCTACGGCGCGCCGGACCTGACGAACCTCGTCCGGGTGCTCTCGCTGGGCCCGATGGTGGGCGGGCTGGCCGTCCAGCACGGCGCGCTCCTCGAGCGGCAGATGCGGTTCGGCGTGCGCGCCACGATCAACCTCCTCTCCGCCTTCACCGCGGCCGTCGTCGCCATCGCGCTCGCGTGGTGGGGCGCCGGGTACTGGGCGCTCGCCGCGATGTCGCTGACCGAGGAGTCCGCCTTGGCGGCCGGACGCTGGTGGGCGTGCCGCTGGCGCCCCGGCCTCCCCCGCCGGGGCACGAGCGTCCGCGCGATGGTCCACTTCGGCCGGAACCTCGTCGGCTTCAACGTCATCAACTACCTCGCCCGCAACCTCGACAACGTCCTCGTGGGGCGGTTCGCCGGCGCCGAGGCCCTCGGCCTCTACTCGCGCGCCTACGGGCTCCTCACGATGCCGCTCAGCCAGCTCAACGCGCCCGCGGCCGCGGTGGCCGTTCCCGCCCTCTCCCGCCTCCTGGACTCGCCGGACCGCTACCGC
>JBKPBQ010000127.1:0-6569 GCA_046726955.1 Acidobacteriota bacterium | reverse complement strand
ACGGCCGCGGTAGAGGAGGGGAGACGAAGTGTAGGCGGAGAAGCGGGGCAGGAACCAGGCGACGGACTCGTTGAGTGGCTGGCCTTCGGCGGACGAGATGTCCCCTCGGGCCCCGGGCTTGATCGCGAACAGAGGCCGTCTCTCCTCGCCCTGCGAACCCGACCCCGCGAAGAGGAGTCCGTCGCCGGCGATCGGGCTCGGCGTCGATTGCGTCATGCCCTTGAGCCGCCAGAGCTCCCGACCGTCCGTGCCGTAGCTGATGACGAGCCCCTTGCCGATCGTGACGATCTCGGTGCGGACGCCGTTCTGCCAAACGAACGGCGTCGCCCAGCTCGATTTCAGGCGCGACTCCATGCCCGTTCGGGTCACGGTCCAGACGTCCTTGCCGGTGCGCGCGTCCAGCGCCCGCAGGAACGACTCGCCGTCGGTGTCGTGCAGCAGGTACAGGCGCCCGTCGTGCACGACGGGCGAGGATGCCGTCCCGAAGTCGAGGTAGATCGGCTGGGGCGTCCACGAGCGCGACCAGAGGAGCGTCCCGTCGAACGAGTAGCAGAAGAGGCCGACGTTGCCGCCGAAGGAAACGTAGAGCCTCTCCCCGTCGGTGGCCGGCGTCTCGGATGCGTAGGTGTTCTTGCGATGCCGTCCCCCGAACGGCTTGCCGCGGTGCGCCTCGCGCTGCCATGCGATCTTCCCGGTCTGCGCGTCGAGGGCGAATACCTGGTAGCTGACGTCCTCGGCTTCGCTCGACAGTTCGATGTCGCGCGCGACGACGCGCTTCACGACCTCTTCGTCCGACAGCCCCTGCTTCGAGAGCTCCTCGGCGTAGTCGTTGCCGTAGATTCCCGTGGAGCCCGCCTTGAAGCGCCCCGCGTTCACGGCCGACGTCACGAAGACCCGGTCGCGCCAAACGATCGGCGACGACCACCCTCGCCCCGGCACCTCCGTCGCCCAGGCGACGTTCTCGGTGGGCGACCACCGCGTCGGGAGCGTCGACGCGTCAGCGACTCCGGAGCCGGCGGTCCCTCGAAACTGGGGCCAGTCGGCGGGCCGCGCGGAGCTGGCTGTGGTCACGCAGAGACCGAGAACGCTCGCGACGAGGAAACCGAGGAATCTCATGAGGATAGAATTATCCGCCACCGGCGCGTACAGGGGATTGGATCGAGGGAAGATCTAACTCACGCCGTCGACCAGAAAGAGGTCCTGCAGGAACCGGCCGTAGGTGTAGGCGTAGCTCTCGCCGTCGTCGGCGATGCAGACTTGCGTGAGCAACGTCACGCCGGCCGGATCGTCGGGCATCAGCGTCTTCCAAGGAGTCCTTCGGCCCGTCTTCAGATCGAGCCGCTCGATGCGGGCCGGGATGCCAAACCAGCGCAGGTAGACGTAGCGCCCGTCGGCGCTGGCTCGCAACGGCGAGGGGTCGCGATCGGGAAGCGACAGCCCAAGGTCCTGCGAGGGGCCTCCGGCGAGGGGCTGACGCCGGAGCGCGCCCGCGGGAGTGACGGTGATCAGATCCCCTTCGACGGTCGGGCCGAGGACGCGTGATATCTCTTCCGGCGACAGGGCGCGGGGCTCGCCCCCCGAAAGATCCACGACGAAGGCCCGAACCGGGCGGTCTTTTTCTTCCGCTCCGCCGAAGGCGAGCTGCTTCGAGCCCACGAACCAGCAGTCGCCCACCACGAATCGATCGGGCAGCAGCTGTCGGGACTCGCCCGGACCCACGGGCGTGAGGACGAGGCGGGAGGGATCGCCGAGCGTGACGAGGGCCCAGCGCGCGTCCGGCGAAAGCGCCGCGCCCCAGCCCTCGCTAAGCCGCACGTGCGGACCGCCCCGGGCGGGACAGAGCAGCGTCTGGGTCGGCTCGCCAGGGGCGGTGGCGCTCATCATCACCTTCGACCCGTCGGCGGAGACGTCACGCACTTCCGACGTGCTGAAGACGCCGACGTCGCGCTCCGTCGTCTGCCCGCGCATTCGCGCCTTGCCCCCCAGAAACCAGGTGCCGTGATGAATGAGGATCCTCCCGTCGCGCGCGACGTCGTGCAGCCTCCCGCCGCGACCGACGTTCCGGTAGGCGACCCGCGCCTCGCCCGCCACCGTCACGAACCAGAGGGACGTATCGCCAGGGGATCCTGGCCCCGAGTCCGCCGCCAGCCACAGGCCGTCGCCTCGGGGCGACCAGGCCACCCGGTCTCCTCCTCCTTTGACGGGGATCTTGGCCACCTCCTTGCCCGCACGGTCCAGGATGCGCACGCCTTCGCCCCCCGACACGGCCAGCAAGTCGCCCTTTGGCGAAAGGCGGACGAAGGACGGTGCGACTCGAGCCACGACCTTCCCGATCGGGTACTCGAGCCGTACCTCGCCGTCGACCCGACGCACGACCGAGAGCTCCCGCCCGTCGGGCGACCAGTCGGCCGAGCAGGCGCTCTCGATCACCGGCCGCGGCTCCCCGCCCTCCAGGGGAACGCGGGCTATCGTCCCCATCCACCCGCCGGCGTTCACGTCGCCAGGAAGTGCCAGAAGGATCGCCAGCTCGCCTCGAGACGAGATGCTCTCCACCCGAGCCGGGGGCAGGCCGAGCGAGCGGGACGCGGGGCTGTCCAGGCGCGTCGAGAAGATCTCGTGCGAGTTGCCGTCCCAGAGCGCGCTGTAGACGACGCTGTTCCCGTCGGGGGTGAAGAGCGCCCGATCGACGGTGCCGCGGCGGAACGTGAGCTGGCGAAACGTGGGCAGGGGGTCGCGCCGGCCCCGGCCCGTCCAGAAGCCGCCGACTCCAGACGCGACCGCGAGCGCTCCCGTCCCGGCCACCGCGACGAACCGCCGCCGCCCGGAGAGGGCCGAGAGGGCCGCTTCCCCGCCGGGGCGCGGGATCACGGAGACTGCCTCGAGCGCGAGGGCCACGTCCCGCGCCGACTGCAGGCGCTCGTCGGGGTCCTTCTCCAGGCAGCGCCGCACCACCCACTCCACTCCGGGCGGCAGCGGCCCCGAGGCCGCGCTCATCTCGGGAGGGTCGCGGTGCAGGATCGCCGAGATCGTGTCCGCCGGGGTCGCTCCCTGGAACGCCCGCCGGCCGGTCAGCATCTCGTAGAGGATCGCGCCCAGCGCGAAGATGTCGGACCGCGCGTCCACGGCCTGGCCCCTCACCTGTTCCGGCGACATGTACCCGATCGTTCCCACCACGATGCCCGCGTCGGTGGCCGTCCGCGTCTCGGCTTCAGGTAGATCGTCCGTCCCCACCGGCGCCGTGAGCTTGGCCAGCCCGAAGTCCAGGATCTTGACCCGCCCGTCCGCGGTGACGCTGACGTTCTCCGGCTTCAGGTCCCGATGGACGATCCCGCGCGCGTGCGCCGCGGCGAGCCCGCGGCAGATCTGCACGCCCCAGTCCACGCACTTGCGGATGGGCACCGCTCCCTGCTCCAGCTTCTGGCGAAGCGTCTGGCCCTCGACCAGCTCGAAGACGACGTAGGAGAGACCGTCCTCGGAGCCGAGGTCGTGCAGGGCGAGGATGTGCGGATGATCGAGCGCGGCCACGGCTCGAGCTTCCTGCTCGAAGCGGCGAAGACGATCGGGGTCGCTCGCGCGATCCGCCGGCAGGACCTTGAGCGCGACGTCGCGCCCCAACCGCGTGTCGCGCGCGCGGTAGACCTCGCCCATCCCTCCCGCCCCGAGGGAGGACAAGACTTCGTAGGGCCCGAGTCGCTGCCCCGAAGCGATCGACATTCGCGGTAGTCCGGGCGGATTGTCGGCTGGAGGGGCGAAGCTCCGCGCGCCGGTCCCGGCGGATAGAATGGCCCGTCAGTGCTCTCGCTCGGCTCGGCCGCCGAGTGGGCGAAAGGCGGCGACGATGTGGGCATCGTCGACGATCGTCCTGCTGGCGGCGACGCTCGGCGCGGCGGCTGTGGATCCGCCGGCGCCTTCTCCCGCGGCCATGGCCGGCTCGGTCACGATCTACCGCGATCGCTTTGGCGTGCCCCACGTGTACGGCCCAACGGATGCCAGTGTCGTCTTCGGCTTCGCCTACGCGCAGGCGGAGGACTTCTTCTGGCGGCTCGAGCAGAACTTCGTCCTGGCCCTCGGCCGCTCGGCCGAGGTGGACGGGGAGTCAGGGCTCGAGAGCGACCGCGTGAACCACGCGCTCGAGATACCCACGCTCGCCCGGGCCGAGTACGGCCGTCTCGAGCCGAGGGTCAAGGCTCTGTGCGACGCGTTCGCGGCCGGCGTGAACTACTTCGTCGCCACGCATCCTGCGGTACGGCCGCGCCTGCTCCAGGAGATCCAGCCGTGGTACCCGCTCGCCTTCATCCGCCACAACTACTACCAGAACGGCTTCGCCTACGACCGCGCGCTGGGAGCCGGTCCCGCGCAGACGGCGGCGATCGACGAGGAACGGCGCGCCAACGTCGGGTCCAACGGCTGGGTGGTGGGGCCGTCGCGCAGCGCCAGCGGGCACGCGCTCCTCTTCGTGAACCCGCACCTGCCGTACTTCGGACCGGGCCAGGTGTACGAGGGGCACCTCCACAGCGACGAGGGCTGGGACTTCACCGGCTACGCGCGGTTCGGCTTCCCGTTCCCGTACGTCGGCCACAACGCGTCGCTGGGGTGGGTGAGCACCGACAACGCGGCGGACATGTCCGACGTGTACGTCGAGACGTTCGACGACCCGAGCCGCCCGCTCGCCTACCGCTACGGAAGCGGGTACCGCCTGGCCACCGAGTGGCGCGACGAGCTGAAAGTGAAGACGGCCTCGGGTCTCGAGTCGCGCTCGCTCACGTTCCGCAAGACGCACCACGGCCCGATCCTGCGCGTCCGCGACGGGAAGTCGCTCGCCCTGCGCCTGGCGCAGATCGACGGCGACGGCTGGCTGGGCGAGTGGTACGCGATGACGAAGGCGCGCACGCTCGCCGAGTTCCGGGAGGCGCTGCGGCCGCAGGCGATGCTCTTCGGCAACGTGATGTACGCCGATCGCGACGGTCACACGTTCTACCTCTACAACGGGGGCCAGCCGCGGCGATCGACGAAGTTCGACTGGTCGAAGCCCGTGGACGGCAGCGACCCGGAGACGGAGTGGCAGGGCTATCACACGATGGACGAGCTGCCGCAGCTGACCGACCCCGCCACGGGCTGGATGCAGAACTGCAACTCGTCGCCGTTCCGCCTCACGAGCGAGGGCAACCCGGACCCCAAGCGGTTTCCGGCCTACATGGTGCCCGAGGGCGAGGAGGTCAATCCGCGCGCGCGGATCTCCAGCCGGATCCTCGCCTCCACTCCTCGCTTCACGTTCGACGACTGGGCACGCGCCGGCTTCGACACGCGGATCGCCGAGACCGACACGCAGCTTCCCGGCTTGCTGGACGCCCTCGCTGTCCTCGCCAAGACCGATGACGCCCGCGCGAAAAAACTCGCCTCTGCCGCGGAGGTCCTCCGCGGCTGGGATCGCCGGTCGAACGTCGACTCCGTGGCGACGACGGTCTTCACCTCCTGGCGTGCAGAGATGGAAATGGCACGTCCGCAGGAAACGTCCGAAGGCGAGGGCAGCGTGCGAGCGCTCGAGCGGGCCCTCGAGGCACTGGAAGGCCGGTTCGGGTCCTGGAAGGTGCCGTTCGGCGAGGTGTCGCGGCTGCAGCGGGCCGACGAGCGGTCCGCCGCGGACGAGCTGCCCTTCCGCGACGCCGCTCCGAGCCTTCCGGTGCCCGCGGTGACCTCCCGGGACGGGGCCGTCTTCACGATGTTCACGATCCCCGCCAAGGCGCAGAAGCGGCGCTACGCGGTGGCCGGCATGACCTACGTGAGCGTCGTGGAATTTGGCCCCGCCTTGCGGGCGAAGGCCGTGCACGTCTTCGGCGCGAGCGGCGATCCCGCTTCCCCCCACTTCTTCGACCAGGCCTCGCTCATGGCGCGCGGGGAGTTCCGGCCGGCCTGGTTCACGCTCGACGAGATCAAGGCCAACCTCGAGCGCGCCTATCACCCTGGGGCGGGGCATCCGTAGCGCGGTCGGCGGCGCCTCCTGACCGCCGCGCCCCGACACCACCGCCCCGGTGAGGCAGTCCTGCGTGGGCGCGCGGCGACCCTCACCCGATGTGGGGCGCGGTGCCCGGCGCGTCATCTGCCCGTGGGTGAACGGGTTATCGCGGGGCGGCGTATCCGCCGCGAGCCGGGCCCTCCCCGGCACGCATCGTGATCGAGCGAGGGGGGACAGCGGGCCGCCGACCCTCGGGGCTGGCGCACCGCTCGCCACTCCATAAGGAGGACTCGTGAAGCGACTGACGTTCCCGATGGCCGCTCTGGCGGCCCTGCTGGCCCTGCCGGTTCTCGTCCACGCGGACACCGCGACCAAGCAGGCTCACAAGGCCACGTCCGCCAAGGCGACTCCGACGCCCGCGGCCGACCTCATCGACATCAACTCGGCGACCGCCGAGCAGCTCATGACGCTGCCCGGCATCGGAGACGCGTACGCCAAGAAGATCATCGCGGGCCGTCCCTACAAGACGAAGACCGACCTCGTGAACCGCAAGATCATCCCTTCCGCCACGTACAGCAAGATCAAGGCGAAGATCGTCGCCCACCAGGGCTAGGCG
>JBKPBQ010000126.1:0-7423 GCA_046726955.1 Acidobacteriota bacterium | reverse complement strand
TTCACGCACGAATCCACGACGTCGGCCAGGCTCGTATCGAGCGCGTGGGGCGAGACGTCGTGCTGGTACTGTCCCACTCCGAGGCTACGGGGCTCGGTCTTGACGAGCTCGGCGAGCGGATCCTGCAGATGGCGGGCGATGCTGACCGCTCCCCGCACGGTGACGTCGAGGTCGGGCAGCTCCTCCCGCGCGGTCTCGCTCGCGCTGTAGACGCTCGCCCCGGCCTCGCTCACGAGCACGACGGGCACGGAGAGGCCCTCTGCGAGGAGGGCCTGGCGAGCGAACACTTCCGTCTCGCGCGATCCCGTCCCGTTGCCGACTGCCACCGCCTCCACTCCGGCCTCGCGGGCCAGGGCCACGAGCGCCGTCTTCGCCTGCGTCTTCTGCTCGTCCGTTTGCAGCCGGAGGACGTCGCTCTTCACGAAGCCGCCCTTGGCGTCCACCGCCGCGAGCTTGCTGCCGGTGCGGACGCCGGGGTCGACGCCGAGCACGGCCCGCGGGCCGAACGGCGCGTCGAGGAGGAGGCGGCGCACGTTCTCCGCGAACACGCGGATCGCCGCCTCGTCCGCGGCCTCCTTGAGCGCGCGGTGCGCTTCGTTCTCGAGGCTCGGCCAGGCGTGCTCCTTGAGCGCGGTGCGGGCCGCCGACCGGAGCACCTCCGCACCCGGCGAGTCGGGGACGGTGACCGCCGCCTTCTCGAACTCCTCGAGGAGCCGCTCCTCGAACTTCTGGTCGTCGGGGGGACCGCCCAGCGAAAGCCGCAGCTCGTCCTCGGCGGCGCCGCGGCGCATCGCGAGGTAGCGGTGGGAGTTCTGCGGCTCGCGCAGCGAGGCCACGCGCTCCTGGAAGGCGAAGTACGTCTCGTACTTGCTGTGCGGCTTCGCCTTCGCCGCCTTCGTGGACCTCACCCAGCCCCTGTCCACGAGTGCCGTGCGCAGATGCGCCCGGAGCTCGGCCGTCTCCGCGAGGCGCTCCACGAGGATGTCGCGCGCGCCCGCGATCGCGGAGCCGGCGTCGGGAAATCCCTTGTCGGGGTTGCGGAACGTGAAGGCCCAGAGCTCGAGCGTCTGCCCGGGCTGGGGGGTCTCCGCGCCGTGCCCGCAGTTCCAGATCCAGTCCGCGAGCGGCTCGAGGCCCGCCTCGCGCGCGAGCACGGCCTTGCTTTTCTTCTTCTGCTTGTAGGGGAGGTAGAGGTCCTCCACCGTGTCGAGGTCGGTCGCGGCGAGGATCTTCTCGCGGAGCTCCGGCGTGAGCTTCTTCTGGCGCTCGATCGACTCGAGGACGATCGTCTTGCGGTTCTCGAGGCGGTCGAAGAGCTCCTTGGCCCGCAGCGTCGCCCGGATCGCCACCTCGTCGAGGTTGCCGGTGCGCTCCTTCCGGTACCGCGCGATGAACGGGACGGTGGCCCCGCCTTCGGCGAGCTCGAGCACCGCCCGCGCGCCCGCGAGAGCGATCTCGGGATGGCGGGCGGCGAACCACGGCTCGAAGGGGAGGGGGGCGGGGCTGGTCAAGACCGGGACTCTCGGGGCGCCTTCGCGGAACGCCCCTATGCTGCCACCTCGGACGGGCGGGGGCAAAGGCTTCCGTCTCCGCGGTCGCTCAGGCGAGGCTCCGCCAGAGGTACCAGGAGGCGACCGTGCGCCAGGGGCGCCAGCTCTCGGCCTTCTTCCGCATCCAGTCCGCCTTGGGGAGGGCGCGCTTGCGATACGCGAGCTGCATCGCCTTGCGGACGCCGAGGTCGTCCACGGGCAGGACGTCCGGGCGGCCGAGACGGAACATGAGGTACATCTCCGCGGTCCACCGGCCGATGCCCCGGACGGCGGTGAGCGCCTCGATCACCTCCTCGTCGGGAAGCCGGGAGAGCCGATGGAGCGACCGGCCGTTCCGTGCGTGGACGGCGAGGTCCTGCAGATAGCTGATCTTCTGCCGGGAGAGGCCGCAGGCGCGGAGGGCCTCGTCGGAGGCGGCGGCGATCTGCTCCGGCCGCGGCCACCGGCCCCGGTTGAGCGTCGTGAGACGCTTGCAGATCGAGGCTGCGGCCTTGCCCGTGATCTGCTGGTGGACGATCGCGGCCACGAGGTAGGCGAAGGGGCCGAGCCGGCGATCGACCTCGAGGCGGCACGTCCCCACCTTCGCGATGATGGCGGCCATCGCCGGATCGACCCGGCGCAGGAAGCGCGCCGCGCGACGACGGTCGGCGGGAGTGAGGGACCTCGGCATCGTCTCGGCCGGCGGTTTCACGGCTCGTCATGATGCCCCACCGTACGGTCCCGTGCTAGTCTCCTGCCCACCGGAGGCCGCGCCATCGCCACGCCCAGCGAAGCCTCGAGCCCGTCCGATCTCGAGATCCGGTTCCGGACACTCCCCAAGGTCGAGCTGCACCAGCACGTGGACGGCTCGATCCCCGCAGAGGTGACGTGGGAGCTCATGCGCCAGAACCGCCTGAACCCTGTGGAGACTCTCGACGAGATGCGCCGCCGGCTGGAGATCCAGGAGAGCGAGGAGGGCACCCTCCTCGCCTACCTCGACAAGATGCACTACCCGCTCTGGATCACGCAGTTCTACGAGAACATCAGCCGGGTCACGGAGGCGATCGTGGCCGCGGCGGCGGAGGCGGGGGTGGTGACGCTCGAGCTGCGCTACTCGCCGGTCATCCACACCTACGCGGGCCTCACGCCCCGCCAGTCCATCCGGGCCGCGCTCTCGGGGATGAACCGGGCGAAGAAGCGCCACTCCCACATGAAGCTCGGGCTCGTGGTCATCGCCATGCGCCAGCACGGGCCGCACATCGCGAAGATCCTGGCGCGGCAGGCCATCGCGGAAGCCCAGCATCTCCACGAGCGCACGGGCGTCGTGGGCTTCGACATCGCCGGACCCGAGCGGGGCAATCCCCCGCGGCTCTTCGCGAGCGCCTACGAGATCGCGCGGCTCGGCCGTCTGGGGACGACGGCGCACGCGGGGGAGGATGCGCCCGCGGAGTACGTCTGGCAGGCGGTGGACGAGCTCGGAGTGACGCGCATCGGCCACGGCTGCTCGGCCGCGCGCGATCCCGATCTGCTGCGCCGCCTCGCCCGAGACAGGATCGCGGTCGAGTGCTGCCTCTCGAGCAACTACCACACGGGGGCGGTGGCCCGCGGGAGCCGCCATCCGCTCCGCGCGTTCCTGGACGCGGGGGTGCCCGTCGCGCTCTGCTGCGACAACAGCACGGTCTCGCGCACGAGCCAGGTCAAGGAGGCGCTCCTCGCCGCGGAGCAGGTGGGCCCGGAGGCGGTCGAGGCGGTGCATCGAGAGGCCGACCGCTATACCTTCATCAAACCCGAGACGGCGCTCGCGGCGCGATACGGCGAAGACTAGCCAGGCGACAGTCTCGAGCCGTACTCGAGGTCACTCGTGCGGGGACGAGCTCACCCGCAGCGGGTGGGGCCTGCGTTCGTGACATGCCGCACGACAGTACGACACAGAATCGGACATCTGCGTGGCGGCGAATCGGACATCTCCCCCCGGCTGGCCCGCCGCGCTTCTCGTAAGTCGTTGAACCAGCGTGAACGACAGTTGTGGCATCGGGGTTGCTCCAATAGGCGGGCGACGAGGGGTCGCAGGCCAAAGAGGCCGATCGACGCTCGAGCGGCCCCCTGAACGTACGGCGAGGCTTGGAGGGAGTTTCGTCGGCCGGTCAGGGAGCATGGCGCCAGCGACGACGGTCTCGGCAGCCCGGTGCGACCCCTCTCCTTTTTTTCCCCCGAGAATCTAGCGAGCCAGCTCGAAGAAGGTCTTCGCCGCCTCCGCGATCCGGCCGACCGCGTCCTCGAAGGCCACCGGATCCCCCCGGTGCTTCCGGTCGAAGACGACGATCACCAGGTGGATCTGCGAGGAGAGGATGTACCCCACGTCGTTCCCGATGAAGGGCAGGAAGTCGCCGGTCTTGTGCGGGACGCGGTAACCCCCGAGGTAGCGGGGAAGTCGCGTCGAGTAGACCTGCCTTCCCATCATGTCGATCATGAGCTCGCACGACGCCTTCGACGCGACCTCGTTCCGGTAGATCCTCTCGAGGAGCTGGCCCATCTCGCGCGCCGACGAGAGTCCGTAGGGGAAGCGGGCCTCGGTGTGGAACTTCCAGCGCGACGCGGCGTCGCCCGCCGGGCCCTTGCGGAAGAGCTCGAGCGGACCGAGCGTCGCGTAGGAGGAGTCCGCGGTCGCGGACAGCGCGCGGAACCACTCGAAAGACGTCATCCGCGACTCGATCGTCTTGAAGCCCAGCTCGCGCATGGCCGCCGTGACCCGGGCGGGTCCGCCCACCTTCGCGTACGCGATGTCGGTGGCCGTGTTGTCGCTCACGATGTTCATGAGCATGAGCACGTCCTTGAAGGTCACCGTCGCCCCGGGGTCGAGCGAGCGCAGGATCCCCGTGCCGAACCGCATGTCGCTCTCCTGGATCGTCACGCGGTCGGCGAGCGAGAGCTTGCCGGCGTCGACCTGGCGAAAGGCCTCGACCATGATCGGGATCTTGATGACGGACATCGTGTCGAACGGCGTGTCCGCGTCGAGGGCCACCTCCTCGCCGGTGTCGAGGCCCTTCACGTAGATCCCCCACTCCGCGTTCACGTGCCGGGTGAGGAACTCGATCTTCTCCTGCAGGGCGGAGACGGGCGCTCGCTCCGCGGCGGCGATGGAAACGGCGCCCTGAAGCGCCGACAGGAGGACGACCAGGGATGCGATCGCGCGCGGCATCGGATCACCTCTGCTTGCGGAAGGGCCGACGCGCGGCCTAGGCGAGAAGCAGCAGCTCCCGCTGGATGTCGCCCGTGACCTCGGCCCGGCCCTCGCCGACGTACATGTCGATCTCGCTGCGCACGCCGAACTCCGGCAGGTAGACCCCGGGCTCGATGGAGAAGCAGACGCCGGGGACGATCCGGCGCTGGTCGCGCGTCTCCAGGTTGTCGATGTTCACGCCGTTGCCGTGGACCTCGTACCCGATGGAGTGGCCGGTGCGGTGGAGGAAGTACGGCCCGAAGCCGCGCGCCTCTACGTGGCCGCGCGAGACGTCGTCGACCTCATAGCCATGGATCGTCCGGCCCTTGGCCACCGCGTCCTGGACGAAGGCGATGGCCGCGTCGCGCGCGCCGCTCACCACCTCCCAGACCTCGCGCACGCGCGCGGGGACGTCCTTGCCGCAGTAGGCCATCCAGGTCGCGTCGTAGTAGACGGCGCGGGCGTCGTTCGCGACCTTGGCCCAGAAGTCGATGAGGAGGACGTCGTTCCGCTCGATCTCGCGGTCGCCCGGCCCGGGCGCGGTCTCGAAGTGCGGATCGGACGCGTGGTCGTTCACGGCCACGATGCAGGGATGGTGCGTGTAGAGGCCGAAGGCGTCGAACCGCGCGCCGATGAAGGCCTGCACCTCGCTCTCCCGCACGGGAGTCCCGGAGGCCAGCCTCTCCTTGACGAGCGCGAACGCCTCGTCCTTCGCGCGCACGCAGCCGGCGGCGGCGCGGTCGTGGAGCGCCTTCTGCTCGGGCGTCCACCGCGCCTCGAAGAGCTGCACGAGGTCGGCCGAGCTCACGACTTCGGGGCCGGCGGCCCGCACCATCTCCACCGTCCCCGCGTCCACCCGCCCCACGTAGGGGATGGCCGCGCCCGGCGAGTACTCCATGGCCACGCGCTTCCGGCCCGCGAGGTGCTCCTTCAGGAGCGCCTCGAGCTCGCGCCAGGACCGATAGAGCACCGGACGGCCGGGCGCGCCCTTCAGCGCGTGGGGCTCGATCGCGTGGAGGATCGCCACCGG
This sequence comes from Acidobacteriota bacterium, assembly GCA_046726955.1. Taxonomy (GTDB): domain Bacteria; phylum Acidobacteriota; class Vicinamibacteria; order Fen-336; family Fen-336; genus CAVPGH01. The sequence goes on along the minus strand of JBKPBQ010000126.1, from coordinate 1,644 downwards.
CTCGCCCTGGCGCGGGATCAGGTAAAACCAGCGACGGGTGCCGATCTGCTTCTCGTCGAACCCGATGACGGCGCGGGCGATCGGGTTGCTGCCGCGGAAGTCGTAGAGCAGCCAGCCGTCGATGCCCTGCTCGGCGAGCGCTTTCTGGATGGCCGCGATGTCCACTGCGGCGGATTATACCTGCCTCGGGGAGCGCGCCCTCGGAACCGTGACTGTCCCGACCGGCGGGCGCGCGACCGGCGACGCGGTTTCGCTAGGATACGGGCAGCTTGAGCGAGCCCCTGGACGGTCCCGCGTCCCCGGACGGCAGCCTGGTCGAGTGCAGCTTCTGCCAGCAGGATCTCGACCCGCGCGCGCTCGTGCGCGTCGACCAGCTCGACCCCGAGATCGTCCTCGTCGTCCTCGCCAACAACCCCTGGTGGCGCCCGGAGTCCGGGATCTGCGCGGAGTGTGCGGACCGCTTCGCTTCCGCGTATCGCGAGGCCAAGGCCCACTATCCGGCGTTCGCGCGCGGCGGGGCGCCCATCCTCCCCACCCCCGTACGCCTCTTCGCCAACGAGCGCTACACCGGCCGCGGGGTGACGGTCGCCTTCCTCGACTCCGGGTTCTACGCCCACCCCGACCTCACGCACCCCCGCGACCGGATCCTTCGCTACGTGGACGTGAACGATCCGAAGGCAACCCGCTCCGACCTCGAGCGGCCGGACGAGTCGAGCTGGCACGGGATGATGACGTCGGTCGTGGCCTGCGGGAACGGCTGGCTCTCCGGACGGGTCTATCGAGGCGTCGCCTCGCAAGCCCGGCTGGTGCTCGTGAAGGTGGGGAGCGCGCGCCGGATCGTCCACGACGACATCCGGCGCGGCCTGGAATGGGTGATCGCGAACCGGCGGCGGTACGAGATCCGGATCGTCAACGTGAGCTGCGGGGGCGACTACGAGGCCTCGTACCTCGACGACCGGCTCTCGCAGGCCGCGGACGAGGCGACGCGGGCGGGCCTGCTCGTGTGCGCGGCGGCGGGAAACCTCGGCCACCTCCCCCGCCATCCCGTGATCCCCCCGGCGTCGGCGCCCTCCGTCCTCACCGTCGGCGGCCTCGACGACAAGAACCGACTCGTCTTCGCCGGCTACGACATGTACCACTCGAGCTACGGCCCCACGATCGACGGACTGCAGAAGCCGGAGGTCATCGCCCCCGGCATCTGGGTGGCCGCCCCCATCCTGCCCGGCACGCCCACCGCCGAGCAGGCGCACCTTCTCTCCCGGCTCGCGGAGGCGCCGGACGACGAGCTGCGGAAGCGGATCGAGGCCCAGCCCGGCGTCGATCCCACGCTGGACGCCGCGCGGGACCTCCAGCCGTCGCTGCTGCGCCAGCTCGTGGTGGCCAAGCTGCGCGACAACAACGTGATCTCCGGCGCCTACAAGCACGTCGACGGCACCAGCTTCGCGGCGCCCATCGTCTCCTCGCTGGCCGCGCAGATGCTGCAGGTGAACCCAACGCTCACGCCGCAGCAGCTCAAGCTCCTCGTCATCCAGACCGCGCGGCGGCTTCCCCACGTGGACGCGGACCGGCAGGGCTGGGGCGTCGTCGACGCGCGTCGCGCGGTCGTCGCGGCACGACCGGCGCGGAAACGCGAGCGCGAGAAGG
>JBKPBQ010000125.1:0-16846 GCA_046726955.1 Acidobacteriota bacterium | reverse complement strand
GATCAGGGAGGATCGTCCCCGAGGCGATCGATGAGTATCTTCGGAACGGTGAGGCCGAGGCTCATCGCGAGGATGATGGTCATCGCGGTCATTCCGTCCGCGATCGTGGCGCCCACGAGCTCCAACGTCGTGTGCGAGCCGTCCGCAAGCTGCAGAAGGCCGCTGGCCATCCTGAAGAGGAAGACGCCCGGGATCATCGAGACCACGGAGGCGAAGCCGATGGCGGCAAACGGCAGGTTCCATCGGCGCGCGACGGGCGTCAGGATCAGCCCCACAGTGAGACAAGCCGCAAAGGCGGCCGGGGCGGCGCCCCAGCCCAGCACGCTGAGCGCTCCCCATCGGAGAGCATGGCCCAGCATGCCGACCAGCAGCGGCCAGGCGAGCATCCGCATGGGCGTCGAGAAGAACACGCTGTAGGCGCAGACCGCGACGCCGGCGGCGACGATGTCTTGCCACAAGAGTACCGGCCGGCCGGCCGGATCCACCGGCAGCGACGCGCCGAGCAGGGAGAGTCCGAGCAGCAGCCCTGTCGAGATCGCGAGGACGACGAGCCCCGCGTACATCAAGCGCGCGAGCCCGAGATGGACACGGCCGGCCAGCGTATCCAACGCCCCGTTGAGCACGTGCGGCCCCGGCACCAGGACCATGCACGGGCAAACCGCCACGAGGCGCAGCGACGAGCTGAGCTCGTAGCGTACCGCCAGCGCGCCGACGATCCCCGCGAGCAGCGCGGCGCAGAACGGCTGCACGAAGACGTTTCCGCTGTACCGTGCCAGGCGGCGGCGCACGAGCGCCCCCGCTCCGGCGGTCGCGAAGATGAGCGCCGCCGCCGGCAGATGCCGGATGCCGAAGAGCACTGCCAGGGCTAGAGCACCCGCGGCGGCCGCGATCGCGAACAGCCACGTCGGAGCCGGGGGCGCGCGCGAGATCGCTCCGATCACGTCCATCGCCGCATTCGCCTCGAGCCGCCCGGCGCCCAGATCGTCGATCGCCTGCATCACTGCGGCCACGCGATGCATGTCCACGCCGACAGGATCGGCCGAGGCCAGGACGCCCGCCCGGGCGTCCCCGGCCTCGGCCTGAAGGTAGAGCTCTCCCCAGCGCGGAACCACCGTGACGCGCAGTCCCAGCGTGCGGCCGACCTCCTCGGCGGCGGCGATCGTCTCGCCGGTCGTCTGGCCGTTGACGTAGAGGACCCGGGCGAAGGCGAGCACGAGCCGGGAGCGCTCCTCGAGCGGCATCGGAGCTCCGCGAGCCTGGGCCGCCTCGGCGCTCAACGCGGGCTCGTGGCCGCCGTGGCGGTCGCTACGTACGGCTTCACCATCTTTCTCGGATCCACGACGCGATCGAACTCCGCCTCTGTGACGAAGCCCAGCTCCAGCGCCGCCGCCTTCAGCGTCAGGTCGTTGTCCATCGCGTGGTGGGCGATCTTCGACGCCTTGTCGTAGCCGATGACAGGCGCGAGCGCCGTCACCAGCATCAGCGAGCGTTCGACGTACTCGTTGATCTTCTTCACGTTGGGCTTCGTGCCCTCGACCAGGAACTTCCGGAAGTTCGTGCAGCCGTCGGTGATGATGGTGATGGAATGAGTGATGTTGAAGATCATGAGCGGCTTGTAGACGTTCATCTCGAGGTAGCCGCTCGCGCCTCCGAAGCCCACCGCCACGTCGTTGGCCATCACCTGCACGGCGATCATCGTGAGGGCCTCGCACTGGGTCGGATTGACCTTGCCCGGCATGATCGAGGATCCCGGCTCGTTCTCCGGGATCGCCAGCTCTGCGAACCCCGCCCGCGGTCCGCACGACATCAGGCGGATGTCGTTGCCGATCTTGTAGAGCGATACCGCCAGCGTGCGCAGCGTTCCGGACAGCTGTACGAGCGCGTCGTGCGTCCCCTGCACCGTGAACTTGTTCGGGGCGCTCACGAAGGGCAGGCCCGTCAGCCTGGCGATCTCGGCCGCCGCCGCTTCCGCGAAGCCCGGCGCCGAGTTGATGCCCGTCCCCACGGCCGTCCCGCCCAGCGCCAGACGGTACACGCCCTGCAGCGCGCCTTCGATCCGATCCAGGTCGTCGCCCAGCATGCCGGCGTAGCCCGACCATTCCTGGCCAAGCGTCAGGGGCGTGGCGTCCTGCATGTGCGTCCGCCCGATCTTGACGATGTCGCTCCAAGCCTGTGCCTTCGCGTCGATCGCATCCCGCAAGGCGGCGACCGCCGGCAGGAGGCGCTTCTTCACGTTGACGGCGGCCGCGATGTACATCGCCGACGGGAACGAGTCGTTCGACGATTGCGCCATGTTCACGTGATCGTTGGGGTGAACCGGCGTCTTGCTCCCGAGGGGCGTGCCCGCGAGCTGGCAGCAGCGGTTGGAGATCACCTCGTTGACGTTCATGTTGAACTGGGTTCCGCTGCCCGTCATCCAGACATGCAAGGGGAACATGTCGTGGTGCTGGCCGGCGAGGATCTCGTCGCAGGTCTTGACGATCAGGGAATGGCGCTGATCGTCCAGCCGCCCGCTGGCGTGGTTCGCGGCGGCGGCGGCCTTCTTGAGGGTGGCGTAGGCGATGATCATTTCGCGGGGAATCAAGTCGCTGCCGATGCTGAAATGCTCCAGCGAGCGCTGGGTCTGGGCGCCCCAGAGCCTGTCCGCCGGGACTTCGACGACGCCGAGGCTGTCGTTCTCTCTTCTCATCCCGGTCATGTCCTGCCTCCTACGTTAGACGCGCCCCGAGGGGCGCCACGACTTCGCGGCCGCCGAGATGGGCGGCGGCACCGCAGAAACCCGAGAGCGCCGCGGCCACCGCGAGGGCCAGCGAGAGCGAAGACCTCAGCAAGAAGGCGCCCCCCGCCGCGCCCGCGAGCAGGGCGACTACGGCGGCGAGGCGTCGCGCCCAATTCGCATTCGTGGCTCCGGCGAGGCTCGAGTCCGCGCCGAGGCCCGTGATCGCGAGCGTGAGCACCGTCGTCGTGAGGTCGGGCACGCCGAGCTTGCGCACGGTCGCGTTGCGGACGCCCATCGCGATCCCGGTCAGGCCGATCACGGCGTAGACGCGGGCCGCGTCGATCTCGGACCCGGTCCGGGCGCTGAGAGAGACGGCCATCGCCGCCGCCAGCAAGACGGCCTCGATGCCGCAGGCGGCGACGGTCAAGCGCTGCCGGGGGCCCGTGCCCCACTGCAGAACCGCTCGTCCCCCGATCACTGTTCCCGCGACGAAGGCGATCAAGGCTGCGCCCGATCGAGCCAGGGAATGCCCGGGCGCGCCCGCGGCCGCGAATCCCAGCAGGACCACGTTGCCGGTCATGTCGCCGTGAAGACGTGACCCAGACCGAGGTAGCTAACGGCATCGATGAGGCCCGTGACCACAGTCAAGGCCAGCAGAACCGGGATCAGGATGCGGGGACGCTCCGAAGACATGGATCAGCCCTCTTCATGCCGGACTCACACGCAATTGCTTTCGCTACCGTGACGAAGGATGGCGCCGTCGTGGGGCCGTCGCGGCACACGTGGCTGACGGCCGCGCCCTCGAATCTCCTTGGCCGAATGGTGCGGGGGCCGAGGCGCACCGCGATGCGCCCTCGCGACTCCGCTCAGCGTGGCTTCGAGGAGGCTACGCCCCCGCGCGAGACGCGGTCAAGGAGAATCCAGCGGAGGAGGAAGGAAGCGCCGCTCGCGACGTCGAGGGTCTAGGGCACCGCGAAGTCGAGGCTGACCTTCCGCGGCAGCCACACGGCCATCCGGTCCTCGCCGCGGTTCGACCAGACGTTGTACGGGACCGCGAGGAAGTCCTGCTCGCGCGTGACCACCGTGCGCCCGTCGTCCCCGGGATACAGGCCGAGCGCCCGCCCCGTGATGACGGTCACGCCCCCGAGCAGGTCGGGGCGGGGCTTGGCCGACAGGGCCGCGTCGTCGGGAAGGACGACGTTGAAGACGTCGCCTCCGTTGTCGACAGACTCGATCGCGTACACGATCGGTCCCCGCTCGAGGGCGACCCGCCCTTTGTTCGCCGCCACGCGATCGTCGCTGACGACCCGGCGCACCGGCATCGGCAGGGACAGCTGGACGGTGTCGCCCGCCTTCCAGCGCCGCTTCAGGACGGCGTAGCCCCGTACGAGCTCGCCCTTGGCCGGCTGTCCGTTGACCGAGAGCGTGTAGGGAAGACCGGCACCGTCCTTGTACCGGTACAGGTCGCTCGGCACCGGCTGCTCCCGCGCCCAGCCCGGCACGCGGACGTGCAGCGCGAACTCCGACTCGGCGTCGGGCTTCACGCCGATCGCGACGTCGCCCTTCCAGGGGTACTCGGTCGTCTGGCGCAGCTCCACCCTGCGCCCGTTCAGATCGACGCGCGTCTTCCCGGCGACGAACAGGTTGACGTAGATCCCGTCGTCGCCCTGGGCGTAGACGTAGCTGCCGAAGCTCGCGAGGAAGCGCGCCACGTTGGGCGGGCAGCACGAGCACTTGAACCACGGGCGCCGGCCCGTCGAGTTGTCGGCGTTGAACGCGTATTTCGCGTCCGAGGCCAGCGGGTTGACGTAGAAGAACTGGTCGCCGCTCAGCGCGACGCCGGAGAGGATCGCGTTGTAGGCGGTCCGCTCGAGGATGTCGATGTACTTCGCGTCGCCGTGAAGGCGGAAGAGCCGATAGTTCCACATCGCGTTCGCGATCGCCGCGCAGGTCTCGGCGTAGGCGGTCCGGTTCGGCAGGTGGAACTCGTCGCCCATCGCCTCTCCCTCGTGCTCGGCGCCGATGCCGCCCGTGACGTAGATCTTGGTCGAGACGACGTCGGTCCAGATCCGGTCGAGGGCCGGCACGTAGCCTTGCGCGCCGGTGAGCGCTGCGACATCCGCCATGCCCGAGTACAGGTAGGCCGCGCGCACCGCGTGGCCCACCGCGGTCGACTGCTGGACGATCGGCATGTGGTCCTGGTTGTAGGGGCCGTACAGCTCGTGGCCCTTGGCGTTGCCCCTCTGGTCCAGGAAGAAGCGCGCGAGCTCGAGGTAGTCTTTCTTGCCGGTCACGAGATACAGCTTGACGAGGCCCATCTCGACTTCCTCGTGTCCGGGGACGAGCATGTTCTTGCCAGGCCCGAAGACGCGGGTCAGCAGGTCGGCCTCCTTCGTCGCCACGTCCAGCAGGTTCCGCTTGCCCGTGGCCTGGTAGTGGGCCACCGCGGCCTCGAACAGGTGCCCGGCGTTGTACAGCTCGTGGCTCTCGCGCTCGCCCACCCAACGCGTCATGCCCACGCAACAGATCGGCTTCTCGGCGGTCTTGCCGATCTGCCCGACTGTATACAGGTAGCCGTCCGGCGCCTGCGCGGCCGCGATCTTGGCGATCACGCCGTCGAGCTGGCGGTCCAGCTGCGGGTCGGGCTGCAGGCCCAGGGTGTAGGCGGCGCCTTCGATGACCTTGTAGACGTCCGAATCGTCGAACCCGAAGACACCCTGGAACGCGCCCTCGGCCTTTCGGGCGGCCACGACGAAGTTTTGGATCCGCCCGGTGCGCTCGCAGCTCTGGAGGTTGTGCTGGACGGTGACGCTGCGGTTCCTGTCGATCCGCGGCGCCCAGAAACCGTCCGCGATCTCGGTCTGGGCAAACGGCACCGGCTGGATCGGGTAGTCGCGGGCGGGTGCCGGCTCCGCGGTGAAGCCCGGAAGGGCAGCGCTCGCGAGGCCGAGCGCGAGGGACAGCGTCTGGGCAGTCGGGAATCGGGTCATGCCTCTCGCCTCTCTGTTACGCGACCGGCGACGTGTGCGGAAGGGTTCCCGCAGGGCGCCGACGTCGCGCGTGGGATCCTGAGGTCACGTCGAGTGTAGCGCTTCCCCGTGATTGACGCTGCCGCGTGAGGGGGTTAGCCTCCACGCAGTCGAGTCGAATCGAGAATGCCGGACGGTCTACGCGGCCATGCTCCCGTGACGGAACCCAGGGAAGACGTCTACGTCTTCGGTCCCTTCCTCCTCGATTCTCGCGAGCGGCGCCTGCTGCGCGACGGCCAGCCCGTTCCGCTGACCATCAAGGCCTTCGACCTGCTCGAGGTCCTGGCGAAGAACGACGGGCGTCTCCTCCGCAAGGAGGAGCTGCTGAGGCTCGTCTGGTCGGACGCCGTGGTGGAGGAGAACAACCTCACCGTCACGGTCTCTGCCCTGCGCAAGGCGCTCGGTGAAGGCCCGTCGGACCGGCAGTACATCGAGACCGTCCCCCGCCGCGGGTATCGATTCGTGGGCGGTCTGCGCGAGCCGGCAACGAAGGAGCCGCGCAGGCGCCGGTGGGCGGTGGGCGCGGCCCTGGCGACCCTCTGTCTCGCCACCGGCCTCGTCTGGATGTACCGGGCGCGGACAGCCGGCGCACCGGTGCGGTCGCTGGCCGTCCTTCCGTTTCGTTCGCTGACTGGCTCCGACGGCGAGACGATCGGCCTCGGCATGGCGGACGCGCTGATCACGCGCCTTGGCCGCACGAAGGTGTTGATCGTGCGCTCGACGGGGGCCGTGCAGAAATACGTCCGTTCGGACCAGGATCCGGTCGCGGTAGGACGGGAGCTGCAGGTGGACGCGGTGCTGGACGGCAGCATCCAATCCGCCGCCGGGCGCCTTCGCGCAACCGTGAGGTTGCTGCGCGTGAGCGACGGGTCCACCCTCTGGGCCCAGGCGTTCGACGAGAGGCTGAGCGACATCTTCAGCCTGCAGGACTCCATCTCCCAGCGGGTGGCGGAAGAGCTCACCCCCCGGCTCACCGACGCCCAGCGCAGGGTTCTCAGCCTGCGGGACACCGACGACACCGAGGCCTATCACCTCTACCTGAAGGGGCGCTTCTTCTGGAACAAGCGGACCCGGGAGGGCTTCCAGCGCGGGCTGGCGTTCTTCCGAGAGGCCGTGGAGCGCGACCCCACGTACTCACGCGCCTACACCGGCGTCGCCGACTCGTACATCGGCCTCGCCTACTACCAGTACGAGCGGCCCCACGAGGCGATGCCGCACGCGAAGGCGGAAGCGCAGAAGGCGCTGAAGGTCGCACCGTCGCTCGCGGAGGCCCACGTCTCGCTCGCCCACGTCTACGGCAACTACGACTGGGACTGGACGGCGGCGGAGGGCGAATGGCGGCAGGCGATCCTCCTCGATCCCGAATACGGAACGGCGCACCAGTGGTACGCCGTTCACTACCTCACACCGACCGGCCACCTGGAGGAGGCCCTCTCCGAGGCCCGCCGCGCCCAGCAGCTCGACCCGCTCTCACCGGTATTCAACGCCTTCGTGGGAGCGACGCACTTCTTCGCGCGACGTTACGACGAAGCGATCGAGGAATGCCGCAAGACGATCGACCTCTATCCCGAGTTCGGGGTGGGACATTGGTATCTCGGTCGCGCCTACCTCCAGAAGGGCCGGTTCCCGGAAGCCCTGGCCGAGCTCCGCGACGCCGTCCGCTTGTCCGGGGAAAGCCCGCTCACGCAGGGGACGCTCGCCTTTGCCTACGCGGCTTCCGGCGACCGGGCGAAGGCCCGCGCGATGCTGACCGAGCTGATGCGGCTGCGCGCCTCGCAATACGTCTCCTCCCTCGATCTGGCCATGATCCATGCCGCCCTGGGAGAGCGCGAGGAGGCGTTTCGCTGGCTGGAGGAAGCGGCCGCCGAGCGGGCGTTCCATCTCGTGTACCTGAGGGTGTGGCCCGAGCTGGACGTCTTGCGGCCGGACCCTCGGTTCGCCGGGATGGTCCGTCGCATCGGCCTCGCGCCGTAACCCGCGGCGTCCCCACGTCAGTCCTCTTCGAGTCGCCGCAGCAGGTGACGGAGGTTGTACCGGCCGATCGCCTCGCCCATCCTGTTGCCGGCGACCTGGTCGTAGCGGAAGTGGATGCCGCCGTACACGCGCGCGTCGGACACGTCGTCCGTGATGTCGCGCAGGTCCGAGTAGTGAAGGACGATGCCAGGCGCCCCGGCATCCGTGATCGTCAGGTCGTGACCCTTGCGGCCGTAGGCGCGCTCCAGGACCACGCGGGCCGCGCCCCCGCCCGCACCGTGCGCGGAAGGGTAGCCCGGGAAGCACGGCGTCACGACGAACGGGCCGTAGTCCGGGTCCGGGCTCGTGCAGGGATTGCCGTCCCCGTCGGCGCGGTGGACCGCCGTCTCGGGGCGCCAGGTGCGATAGAAGTACTTCGATTCGAACACGGTGATGTGGGCGTCGCTGAGCGACATGTTCATGATCGCCAGCGTCCGGGCCGTGCGGGTAATGCCGTCGTGACGAGCGGCCGCGAGCTGACGGGCGACCAGGTTCCAGCCGCGGTGCGGCGGCTGCGCCGCGAACAGCGTGGCGACGTCCGCGCGATCGCGCGGGCGCTCTGTGCTGGCCGCGTCGCCCACGGCCTTCACCTCCTCGAAGTCCCTCGCGTAGCGGGCGCTCGCGAGCGCGGGCGGCTGCGGCGCACGGAACTGCGCCGAGCTCAGGATGCCGAAGGGCTTGACGAGCTGCCAGTGGAAGAACAAGCCGCGGTTGTTGGCGGGGGCGCTCGCGCAGCCGGGGGTCGGCTGCCACTCGTACGGCGCGTCGCTCGCCGGAGTGTAGAACTGCGCCAGGGTGGAGCCGTCACCGGTGCGGTTGGCGATCATCGCCGCGGCTGCGGCCCGGCCGACGGCCATCCCGTCCTCCTTGGCCGGTCCATCGTGGATCGCAAGCAGCGACTCGGTCTGCTTGTCGTCGAGGAAGCCCTGCTGGGCCGGGAAAAGCCACACCAGCGTGTCGTGCGCCGCGGTCACCACGGCGGCCCTGGCCGAGGCGCCTTCCGGCGCGCTGACGGTGCCGAGGTACGGGACGTACCGGCGGGTGATCGCGTTCACCGCCTCGAACACGGCGACTTGGACGATCGCCATGGCGCGCGTCGACGGGAACGGTGGGGTGGCGCCGATCGCCTGGACGGCGATCTCGTTCCACTGCAGCAGGACGAAGGTGTCGGCCTTGGCCGCGGCTCGGGCGCGGGCAGGGTCGGAGCCGTCATTCTCGGCAAGGGCGAGGCTCGGCCTCGCGAAGGACAGGCCGCCCAGAAGGGCGAGGCCGACGGCCAGGGACAAGATCCGCTTCATTGAGACCTCCGTGGTTACCCACGGAACATGGGCAGGCGCCCACATGGAGTCCCCAGAGGTCGGCTAGAGAGTTGCTAAAGAGCTGCTAATGACGCGCCTGGGGGGGCTGGGTACGGTACCGTTCGTTTTGCTCATTAATACAAGGAAGAAAATCATGTCCCAAGAAACCATCCTCGTCACCGGCGCCGCCGGCGGCTACGGCTCGACCGCGCGCACGGCCATCACCATCCTGTTGGAACAAGGTCAACGCGTACGCGCAATGGTGCGCAAGCTGGATGCGCGCGCCGACATACTGCGTGACCTGGGCGCCGAAGTCGTGGTCGCCGACATGCTCGACATCATCGCTGTGCGCGCGGCCATGCAGGGCTGCTCAGTGGTGTATTTCACGATCTCGGTTTCGCCCAACTACCTGGAAGCGGCCGCCAACGTCGCGGTCACGGCCAAAAGCCTGGGTGTGAAGGCGCTCGTCAATTTGTCGCAGATGACGCTGTCGCAGATGAGCGAGACAGAGACCACGGGTAGCCCGGAACAGAAGCAGGAGTGGCTCGCGGAGCGGATGCTGCGCTGGTCCGGCCTGCCGGTGGTCTACCTGCGTCCAACCGTTTTCTTCGACGGCATGTTCCTGCTGCAGGCGGCCAAGGGCATCCGCGACGACAACGCCATCCGCCTGCCGTTCGCCGACGGCAAGACCTCGCCGATCGCCGCCGCCGACGTGGGGGCTGCCGCCGCAGCTGTGCTGGCCAACCCAGAGCCGCATATCGGCAAGGTCTACGAACTGACCGGCCCCCAGTCGCTGACGATGGCCGAGCTCGCACGGGAGTTCAGCGGTGCTCTGGGCCGCACCATCCAATACGTCGACGTGCCGCCGCAGATCTGGGAAGCCAAGCTGCGGGAGCTACAACAGCCGGCGCATCTGGTCGCACACCTGGTCGTCATGGCCCAGCTGCATCGCGACAACCGCTATGACCGCATGACCGACACCTTCCAGCAGCTGGTCGGCCGTGCGCCGATTTCCGCCGCCGAATTCGCCCGCCGCCACGCGGCCGCGTTCACGCCTGCCTGATCCTCCCTTACCCGTTGATCCCTTCGTCTTACGCTGGACGTATCACGGTATCCGTAATATCCTGAGCAGGTGATCCGGTCCTTCCGGAACCGCGAGGCCGAGGCGCTCTTTCAGGGATACCCGACGCGCCGGTTTCGGAGCATCGCCCGGGTCACACAGCGCAAGCTCGCGCAGCTTCACGCAGCCCAACGACTCGGCGACCTGCGCGCGTTTCCCGGGAATCACCTTGAGGCTCTAGCCGGCGATCGGCGGGGGCAACACAGCATCCGCATCAACGATCAGTATCGAATCTGTTTCGTCTGGAAGGACGGCGAAGCGCGGCAGGTCGAGGTCGTGGACTACCACTGACGGAGGAACCATGGCGAAGAAGGCACGCCGGCTGCCGCCGGTTCATCCGGGCGAGATCCTACGAGAGGATCTCCTGAAGCCCCTTGGGATCAGCGTCAATCGTCTAGGTCGGGATCTTCGCGTGCCGGTCACACGGATGAGCGAGATAGTGAACGGACGGCGTGGCGTCACGGCCGACACGGCGCTGAGGCTGGCTCGCTATTTCGGGACCACCCCCGAGTTTTGGATGAGCCTCCAGGCCGCGTACGATCTCGACTTGGTGCAGCGGGTTTCGTCCGATCGGATCGCACGAGACGTCCATCCCCGAGAGGCCGCCTAGCGCAGCGCTGCCCGTTGCGCCGTCCTGGCAGCAAGGGGGCGATGTTCGAACGATCATCGAGCGTCGGCTCCGCGTCCTCCGCTTCGAGCGCCCGCTGGTGGCGCCACCACAGCACATGGCAGGCCGGTGACGGCGAGCGCGGCCGCCCTTCAGTGCGCTTTCAGGCCGTTCCGGATCACCTGCCCACCCTTCATCACGAATGCGACACGCTCCAGCTCCGTGACGTCCGTCAGCGGGTCACCGCCGACGGCGACGAGATCCGCGAGCTTGCCTGGCTCGACGGCTCCGATCCGGTCCTGCCAGCCCAGCATCTCTGCGGCATTCGTCGTGACGGCACGGATGATCTCTCGCGGAGGCATGCCGGCGTGCTGCAGGTTCGCGAACATCATCGCGCTGGCCTCGCCTCGGGTCTTGCCCGGATGGAACCAGCACATGTCCGACCCGGCGGCGAACTTCACTCCCGACTTGAGCACCCGGGCGACCAGGGCCGCTGCGCGCTGACGACGCCTCTCGTCGGAGGCGGCGAGGGTGGAGCGAGAGGTGGGAGAGAGCCCGCTCACCTCGTGGATCCTCGTCCAGAAGCCGTCGAAAAAGGTGGGCGTCAGGTCCAGGTAGACGCCCTTCTCTCGCGCATGAGCGCGAGCTGCTCGTCGGTGACGTCGTTGCCGTGCTCGATGGAGTCGGCGCCGGCCTCGATCGCCATCTGGATGCTGGCCGCGTCCGCGGCATGCGCCGCGAGCTTCAGGTGCTGGCGGTGGGCTTCCTCGGCAACCGCCGCGAGCTCGCCCAGCGAGAGGTCGTCCCCGGCCGTGACCTTGAGGACGTCGACGTTTTGGAAGACGTCGGGAGCGAACTCTCCGTTCGCGTGGCGTCGAAGCTCCTCCTCCGGCGGGACCACGATGTCCAGGAACAGATGCGTATGGCAGTCGATCAGGCCCGGCAACACGGTGGCGCTGTCCAGGTCGATGACCGCCGCGCCGGCCGGCGCGTCGGCCTCCACTCGCGACGGCGCGCCGATCTCTTTGATCTTGCCGTCCTCGATCAGGACCGCCACCGGCGAGAGTGCGTTCCCGGTCTTGGGATCCAGCAGGCGGCCGGCCTTGACCAGCGTAGTCACAGGGGCCGGTTCGGCCGCACGCAGCACCGGCGAACCGAGGCCGAAGACGGCGGTCGCGAGCAGCAGGGCGACTGCTTGCACCCGCGACACGAGCACGGCGCGCCACGCGTCAGTATTCGCCGTAGTGGCCTCTCACAGACTCGAGCAGCTTCTTCGGGTCGTAGCCGACGCCGTCCTTGAACACGATCTCGACGTTCTCGATGTCCGTGATGCGAGCGGCTGGATCGCCCTTGATCACGACCAGGTCTGCGTTCTTGCCCACGGCGATCGAACCGATCCGATCCTGGTGTCCGAGGTAGGTCGCACCGTTGAGCGTCGCGATCCGGATCGCCTCAACAGGCGTGAAGCCGGCCTCGACGAGGAGCTCGATCTGGCGCTGATCGCCGAAGCCAGGCAGGTTACCGTCGATCCCGTCCGGGTCCGGGCCGGCCAGGAGCAGCCCGCCCTTCGCGACGAAGGCGCGCTGCAGGTCCATGTCCCGGCGGAGCCCCCGCGCGGCGTCGCTCGTGGCCGGCCGCGGTCGATTGCGACCGTAAAAGTAGGCCTCCCGCACGCTCGGCGCCATCGCCTCCAGCACGGCCGGCCGCAGCAGCGGCCGCGCGTCCGACGTCGTGTCGACGGGCACGCTCGCCGCCGCACCGGAGAGCGTCGACGTGACGGCGACACCGTGGGCGAGGAGCGTCGCGAACAGCCGCTCCGCCTCCGGGCTCCCGGGAGCCATGTGGTCGAGGGTGTAGTCGCCTCCGCTGTCGCTGCACGTGTCGGGCTTCTTGCCGGGGTCGAGCTCGGTGTCTTCGCGGAACCCGTGCTCCAGGTCGTCGATCCCGATCTCCGCGGCTTCGCTGTACGTCACCGAGCACAGATGGCCCGTAACCTTGAGGCCGCGCTTGTGCGCTTCCCGCACCGCCGCCCGCATCTCGTCGCGGGTGATGTGGGCGTAAGCCTTGAAGGACGTCACGCCGCGATCCGCCCAGTAGGCCACGGTCTCGCGTGCATCGTCGGGACCGGTGAGCTGGTGCATCTGGAGATTGGGATTGTCGCTCTGCCCTTCGAGGTAGGGCCCGGTAACGTCGAGATGCGGCCCGGGAAGAGTGCCGTTCTCGATCTTCCCCTTCAATCTGAGGTCCGTGTAGGTCTCGACGCTGCCCGCGGTGCGCGCCGTGGTCACGCCGTTCGCGAGATACAGGCGCGGCGCCGAGAAGCTCATCTGCTGGAAGAGGGCGGGCCTCTCGAAGGTGCCGTCGGGAGCCAGGTTCGGAAGCGGGATGTAGAACAGGTGCTCGTGCATGCCGACGATGCCCGGCATGATCGTGTCGCCCCGCAGGTCGACCAGCGTCGTGCCCTCGGCTTGTGTCTCATCGGCGCCCGGCAGGACCGCCGCGATCTTGCCGGCCTCGATCACGACGTTCCGATCGGCGAGCGGCGCGGCTCCGGTCCCGTCGATGACCTGGACGTGCTCGAGGATCACCTTCGACGTCCCGACGCGGACGTACTTGCGCACGGCGGGCGCCAGGGACTCGAGCCGTTGCGCGTGGGTCACGCGCGAGGAGCAGAGCGCCAGCATGCACAGGGCCAGCCGCCGGCTCGTCCGTGCCGTCCGCCGCCTACCGCTCGTTCTCATGACGGGCTCCCGCCGTTCACCGGACGAAGCAACAGGCCGTGTGGGCTACGGTCTCGAAGATGCCGGCGAGGACCGAACAGCCGAACGCCACGATCAGCAGGGCGTTCGGTGCGAGGGACGTCCGCGTCGGACGATCCGCGGACAGACGCTCCAGGCGGTGGGCGACGAACGAAGAGGCGGACGCCTCCAGCAGGAGACCGCCTTCGGGATTCGCGAGCTTGGTCAGCGCGGCCCGCAGGTCGCGG
This sequence comes from Acidobacteriota bacterium, assembly GCA_046726955.1. GTDB lineage: Bacteria > Acidobacteriota > Vicinamibacteria > Fen-336 > Fen-336 > CAVPGH01. The sequence continues at coordinate 3,074 of JBKPBQ010000125.1, read as the reverse complement.
CCGCGGTTACGCTCGATGACGGACTCGTCACACGAGAGCTCGCGGTAGCGCGCCATCTGGGAGCCGGTCATCCAGAGGAGCGGATGGAACCACAGCAGGCAAAGGCCGACTTCGTGGATCAGCCAGATGAGGTTGTCGCGCCTGCGCGCGTGCGCCACCTCGTGGAGAAGGACGGCGTCGAGCTCCGATCTCGTCAGCAGCCGGTCGATGCCGTCGGGAAGGCTGATGTGCTGGCGCCAGACACCACCGACCATGGGCCCACTCTCGACGGACGTGAACCGGACGGGCGTACCGCCGACGAAGAAAGCAGGCCTCGAGCTCGGCCCGATCGGAGCGATCACGTTGGCGCCGCGCCGGCAAGCCCGGATCCTCAGCCCGAGCCGGACGGCCATCACGACCGCGCCGAGGAGCCAGACCGAGCCGACGAGGTATGCGTGATCGGCGACTCGGAGTCCGAGCTCCCCGATCACCCCGAGCGGTCGGGCCCACGCGAGATGCGCGGCCAGCGACCTGTCGAGGATCGCGCCCAATGGCAGGACGAAGTTGAGCGAGGTCGCGACCCAGACCCAGTACTTCGCCGTGGCGCTGCCGCGCGCCCGCCGGGTCAGTACCTAGGCCGCGGACCACACCAGCGACGCAAAGAACAGGTGCACTCCGACGTAGTAGACCGGCCGAGCGATGTATTCGTGCATGGCCTTGCCTCAGCGCCCGCGGCCGCTCTTGCCAGTCGGCCCGGCGCCTTGGAGGGCCTTCAGGTCCCGGAGCGTCAACGTACCGGATTCCAGGAGGCTCGAGACGAGGAGGCGCGGCGACCCGCCGAACAGGTCCAGGATGTCTCGCACCAGCCCGCTTCGAAACTCGCTCTGGCTGAGGGCCGGCTCGAAGAGCTGCGCGTTGCCGATCTTCTTCACCTTGCGCACGGCGCCCTTCTCCTCGAGCCTGTAGACGAGCGTCTGCACGGTCGTGTAGGCGACCCGCTCGTCCTCCGGAAGGCTGTCCAGGATCTCGCGGACGGAAGCGGTGCCGCGCCGCCAGAATTGTTCGAGGATCCGCGCCTCGGCCTTGGAAAGGCGGGCCTTCGTCATCATGCCTCCTACTGCCACCGGTGACTCTACTACAGACTCCGGTGGAAAGGCGAGCGCAATCGCTTGCTGACCGTCGCCTGGGCCCTGGCCTGCCGGCGCTGGGAGAGGTCCCCGACGCCTCTCATCCCCGGCGTCACGCAACCCCAGGCGCCCCATCAAAGGGCCTATAGGTCCACGGCCTGAAGCGAAGCTCATGACGTCCCAACGAGCCGCCGGGGCCGCACGTCTTCGTTCGTGCCGATGGGTATAATCCGCGTGCTCTCTCCATCAAACCGACCGCCGGTGAAGAGGAGACATCACATGGTGATGCTGTCGCGCACTGCCGCTGCGAGCCATTCGCTGCTCGCGTTGGCGACGCTGGCCACTCCCGCCTGCCGCAGGCCCGCAGACGGACCGAAATCGATCCGGCTCGTGGACGTTTTCGACGCGAAGCGGGTCGAAGGCTCCGCCGCCGGAGCGGCGGCCGCGCCTGTGCGGCGTACCGAATGGCGCTTCGACGGTCCGCCTCCCAGCCCGCCGCCGACGCCCCCCGCGCCGGCCAAGCCGTCTCCCCCGCCCTTCCCGGCCACGCGCGGCTGGGAGGGTGGCGCAGGCGTGAGCGGCCTCGCCATCCGCGACGGCCTGCTGGTGGGGCGCACTACGAGCGACTTCCCCGTCCTGCACGTCGAGCGCACCGCGGGCCTCGACAACGCCGATCAGCTCTACGCCGTGGAGGTGCGGCTGCGCGTCTCCGCGGGCGCGAACCTGTTCGTCACGACGTCGCCGGCTCCGACTGTCGACCTGGCTCGGCTGCAGGGGCTGGCCAACAACGTGCCGTGGGTCATCACGACGCCGGTGCTGCCGGGGGACCAGGTACAGACCTACACGATCACGCCGCCGGCTCCGATCTCGGGACCGCGCATCCGCCACGTCCTCGTCCGGCCCACCGACGTGGCCGGGGCCGATTTCGCGATCGAGTCAGTGCGTCTCGTCTTCCGCCGCGAGCATCTGGCCAGCGTTCCGTCGGGCGTGAGCTGGCAGGGGCTGCGCGCGATCTTCCGAGAGACGCTCGTCACGCGGTCGCCGGAGACGGTGCGGTTCGACGTGACGATGCCGTCGCGGCCGGTTCTCGATCTCTCGCTCGGCACCCCCGAGGACGCCTCCGTGACGTTCCGGGTCGCCGTCCGCCGCGGCGGCAGGGAGATGCCGGTGCTGACGCGCACCGTGACCAGCGGCTACCGCTGGGAGCGGGAGTCGGTGGACCTGACGGACTTCGCCGGGCAGTCGGTAGCGCTTTCGCTGTCGGCGAGCGCCGACAAGGACGGCACGCTCGCCTTCTGGGGCGCGCCCGCAGTCCGGCAGCGCTCGGCGAAAGACGGCGGTGGAGGGCCTCCCCAGACCGTCATCCTCGTCCAGGGCGACACGCTGCGGAAGGACCACCTCGACATGTACGGCTACGCCCGGGCGACGGCGCCCACACTGCGGCGGCTCGCCGAGCAAGGGGCGCTCTTCGACAACGCGCTCACGCAGACGAGCTGGACGAAGGCGGCCGTGCCTTCGGTCATGACCTCGCTCTACCCGACGACGCACGGCGTACATCAGATCCCCGACCGGCTGCCCGCCTCGGCCACCACGATCGCCGAGGTCTTCCGGCAGGCAGGGTACGCGACGGTTTCGTTCGCGTCAGTGGCCTTCACCGGCGCCCTCACCAACCTGCACCAGGGGTTCGAGGAGCTGCACGAGGTCGAGTCGACGGTGGGACGGGCGGGGCCGGCCGGGGGCACGTCCAAGACGGCGCGCGAATACGTCGATCGGCTGAGCGACTGGCTCGACCACCATCGCGACGTGCCCGCCTTCGTGTACCTGCACTTCATGGATCCCCACAGCCCCTACGAGCCGTACCCGCCCTACAACACGATGTGGGCCGATCCGAAGTGGCGGGACGAGTACCTGCGCGAGCTGGAGGTCCTGAAGAAGTTCATCGAGGCGCCGTTCATGGCCGACCGCGGC
>JBKPBQ010000124.1:0-16438 GCA_046726955.1 Acidobacteriota bacterium | reverse complement strand
GTTCGTGGGAGTCTACGACACGGACGGCGCGCGCGCCGAGGGGGTCACGGGTCGCTTCGGCGGACGAGTCTTCCCGACCCTGGAGGCTCTCCTCGAGCAAGCTGACGCAGTGTCCGTGGCCGTCCCGACCGTGGCGCACTTCGAAGTGGCGGCCGGCGTCCTCCGGGCGGGGAGGGACGTCCTCGTCGAGAAGCCCATCACCGCCACGCTGGCCGAAGCCGACTCGCTCATCGCCCTCGCGGCGGAGACGGGTACCGTCCTGCAAGTGGGACACATCGAGCGCTTCAACCCCGCGACGGATATCCTGAGGGAGGCCGGGGGGCAGCCCCGGTTCATCGAGGTCCACAGGATGGGGGTATTCACCCCGCGCAGCCTCGACATCGACGTCGTGCTCGACCTCATGGTCCACGACCTCGACATCGTCCTCGCCCTCGACGGGTCGGAGCCCGTCCAGATCGACGCCGTCGGCATACCCGTGCTGACCCCGAAGGTGGACATCGCGAACGCCCGGCTGAAGTTCGCTTCCGGACTCATCGCCAACCTCACGGCCAGCCGGGTGTCGGCGGAGAAGATCCGCAAGTTCCGCGTCTTCTCGCCCCGGACCTACGTTTCCGCCGATTTCGCCGCCCGGGAGGCCCAGGTCTACCGTCTCAAGGACGGAGGAGGCGGGCGCCCCGAAATCGCGGCCGAGCGGATGAGCGCTCCCGACCAGGAACCGCTCCGCCGCCAACTGGAGGCTTTCTTGCAAGCCGTCCGTCAGCGCTCCCAGCCCGTCGTCGGGGGGCGGGATGGGCGGCGTGCCCTGGCCCTCGCCCAGGCGATCCTGGCCCGAATGGCCGAGGGATGAGGGTGCGGAAAGAGGCCAAGATACGAGTACCGGTAGCTCTTGCCGGTCAGGCCACAACAGATTGTAGGGATCATTTGCAAGGCGTCGTCGTCCATGCTACGTTGTCGGGTCCCTTAGACGCGGGGTGGGCGGTCCAGTGAACCGGGTGAATCAGCGCCAGGGGTTCCTGGTTTCTGCCATTGTCCATGTGACGATGCTCATGATCCTGATCAGCCGAGAGCCCAAGCCTCGGAAAGCAGAGGACATAGATACGTCCGAGCTCGAGCGGAAGAGCGTCGTCTTTCTGCCCCCTCCGGAGGTCCTCCGCCGGGCCCTGCCGCCCGCTCTCCGTCCGACTCCAGCCCCGCCGGCGCCGCGGCCGGCTCCGCAGGCTGTGCCGACGCCCCCGCCGCCAGACGCGACCAAGAAGGACCGGATCAGCGTGGGCCCACCGTCCGACCTGCACGCCAAGGGGCCGATGATCCTCCGCAAGGAGGACGACCTGACTGCCGTTCCGAAAGGGTTGCCGTCGCCGCCGTCCACCCCTCCGCCCGCCGCCCCTCCCACGACCGCTCCCGCGGCGCCCATGGTCGCGGACGGCGCTGGAGGCGCCACACCGGTTCCGGGCCGCGAGGGCCTCCGGCTGCCCCCCGGCATCGGCTCGCTTCCGAGGGGAGACGAGGGGACGAAGGGACGGCCGGGTCCGCTCGGACCTTCGATCGCGCGCGCCGAGCGCGAGCTCGAGCAGCGGATCGCCCGGGACCAGCAGCTCGGCATCCCGAGCGGCACCGGGCAGAACCTCGGAGGGCTCTATTTCGATCCCCAGGGCGCCGACTTCACGCTCTGGGTCAGCCGCTTCAAGAACGAGGTCTACCGCAACTGGATCGTCCCTCAGCCCGCGCTCATGGGCTTCCGGGGCCACGTGGAGTTCGAGTTCACGGTGGAGCGTGACGGAACGATGTCGTCGCTGCACATGCTCCGCTCGTCCGGGACTCCCGCCATGGACCGTGCCGCGCAGAACGCGCTCGTGGGGAGCCGCTTCCTGCCGCTCCCCTCGGACTACGGCCCGCCCCGCATCACGATGAGGGTCACGTTCTACTACAACGAGGGACCCGCGGAATCGTGAGACGTCATGGCGCCGTAAAAAGGTCCGCTGCGGCGTGGGCCGCGGCGGCGGTGGCGGCTTGGTTTGCCGCCTCGAGCTGCCGGACCGTCAAGGTCGCGGGTCCGACTGCGCCCTCGGTCGCCACGACTCCCGCTCCCCGCGCGACGCCCACGCCGGGCATCGTCGTGCCGCCGCCGGTCGTGCGTGTGGGAATCCTCACCGAGGTCCCGCGCGTCTCGATCGGCGCCGACTCCGGCGTCGTGGTCCGCGTCGCCGGCCGGCTCGAGCCCTTCCACCTGCCGCGGGCGACGTTCGCCTCGGCCTCCACCCAGCCCCCGTCGCCTCCGCGCTACCGCGTTCAGGTGGCGAGCCTGCGTGAAGAGCAGGGCGCCCGCGCGCTCGCGGAGCGGGTCCAGGTGACGACCGGCCTCGTCCCGACCGTCGAGCCGAACGCGGCGAGCGCCACGCACCAGGTGAGGGTCGGCGACTACCCGACGCGCGACGACGCGCTCCGGCTCGTCAACCGTCTGGGCCGCAGCGGCCTTCCGAGCTCCTTCGTGGTGGAAGAGCGGCTCGAGCCGGGATCGGGTGGGCGGCTGCGTCTCCTCGAGACCGGGGACGAGATGGAGCAGGCGTCGGTCGAGCCCGCGGTCGCGACGGAGCTGCTGTCGGCCGACGCCACGCCCTTCCGCGGCCTCCTCGAGGTGCGCGCCGCCGGGGAGGGTGTCCTCAGCGTCGTCAATGTCGCGAACATCGAGGACTACCTCCGCGGCGTGGTGCCGAACGAGCTCTCGCCCCAGGCGTTTCCCCAGGCCGAGGCGCTCAAGGCGCAGGCCGTGGCCGCGCGGAGCTACGTGCTCAACCACAAAGGCGAGTTCGAGAAGCTCGGCTACGACATCTGCGCGACTCCTGCCTGCCAGGTCTACAGGGGCCAGTCCACGGAGACGCCGGCCACGGACCGCGCGGTGGCGGAGACCCGGGGCCTCGTGGCGACCTGGCACGGCCGTCCCATCAACGCCTATTACACGTCCACGTGCGGCGGGCACACCGAGGACGCCGAGAACATCTTCGACGGCGAGGCTATCCCGTACCTCAAGGGCGTCGCCTGCGCTCCCGAGAGCAAGGCCTGGAGCACGCTCAAGACGAAGGCCGCGCCCCGCGAGGTGCCCGGCGATGCGAGCCGGGGCCGCGACCTGGCGCTCCTCCTCTCCCTCGGGATCCTCGAGCCGCGGACGTACTCGGCTCCCGTCCTGGCCGGGATCCCCACGGATGCCGAGATCAAGGGCTGGGCCTCGCGGATGGAGACGGCGCTCAAGCGCCGGGCCTGCGACGTCCACGTCGCCTCGCCGCTCTCGCGCCGGGGCCACTTCGTCCAGTACGTGGTGGGGACGCTCTGCTGGGAGGAGAGGGGCAAGCGGCTCCTCGCCCCGCAGGACACCGACTACCTCCTGAAGGTCGAGGACCGGGACGAGCTCGGAGGGGAAGGCGAGCGGCTGGCGGCGGCCGTGCTCGTCCAGGAAGGCGTCCTCTCCCCGTTCCCCGACAACACGCTCCGGCCAGGCGCGCCCCTGACGCGCGGCGAGGCCGTGACCCTCCTCGCGCGGGCGGCGGAGAAGGCGGGCCTGCCCGGCCTCGTGAGCGCGGACTTCGCGGGTGCGTCCGAGGGGCAGATCACGGTCATCCGCGGCGAGTCGCCGGAGTCGTACCCGGTCGACGTCACCGCGCACTTCTTCCGCAGCCTGGACGGGACACCCGCCGCCGCGTCCGAGCTCACGCTGCGGGTCGGGGACAAGGTGAACTTCGTCCTCGAGAACGGCGTCGTGTCGTTCCTGGAGGCGGAGCAGACTCGGAAGGGTGCGGCGGCCGACCGCAGCTCGCGCTACTACCGCTGGGAAGTCCGCCTGACCCCCGCCGACGTCGCGAAGTCGCTCTCGCGCTACGGGAGCGTGGGCCGTGTGAAGGACGTCGTGCCGCGTCGCCTCGGAGTCTCCGGGCGCGTGGTCGAGCTGTCCGTCCTCGGGACGGACGGCGAGGTCGTGCTCAAGGGCCTGCGCGTGCGGTCGGGGATGAACCTCCGCGAGAACCTCTTCGTCGTGGATCGCGAGCTCGACGCCAAGGGCCAGGTCGAGCGCTTCGTGATCACCGGCAAGGGCTGGGGGCACGGAGTGGGGCTCTGCCAGGTGGGGGCGTTCGGGATGGCCCAGGCGGGCGCGACGTACGAGGAGATCCTCCAGCACTACTACACCGGCATCGTCCTGCAGAAGGCGTTCGACTGACGCGCGCGCGCGTCTTGCCCGCTCGGCTCGTCTCCCCTTAGAATCGTCCGATCCTCGACCGCGCATGACGACTCCGCTGCCCAAACGATTCGAGCCGTTCCTGGTCCCCGGAGGACTGCGGGGGCAGCTCACCCAGCTCGCCCTCCCCGACATCCTGCAGCACCTGCGCCTAACGAACGCGACGGGAGTGCTCTCGCTCGTCTCGGGGGGCGCCCGCAAGGCCCTCTACCTCAAGGGCGGACGGGTCGTCTTCGCCTCCAGCAACCTCCCCAACGACCGGCTGGGGGAGATCCTCATCCGCGAGGGGAAGATCACGGTCGAGGAGTACGAGGCGTCGATCAAGGCCATCACCAAGGGCAAGCGCCAGGGCAAGGTGCTCGTGGAGATGGGGGCGCTCTCCCCGAAGGACCTCTGGGAGGGCGTCCAGACCCAGGTCCGCGAGATCGTCTTCAGCATCTTCATGTGGGAGGAGGGCCAGTTCCACTTCGAGGAGTCGACGCTTCCCGACAAGGAGAAGATCACGGTCGACCTCGACGTGACGAGCCTCATCCTGGAGGGCGTGCGGCGAGTGGACGCGAACGGGGCGATCACCGGCCGCTATCCCGACGGAGCGCTCGTCCCGGAGAGGGTGGGCGCCGCTCCCGACGGCGTCCTCGAGCCCTACGAGACGCACGTGGTGGAGCTCATCGACGGCGAGCGGAGCATCCTCGAGATCTGCCAGGACAGCGAGATCGGCGACAACGAGACGCTCAAGGTCCTCTACGCGCTCATCAGCTCCGGGCTCGTGCGCATCAAGGGCAAGAAGGTGCGCACCCTCGACCAGGACTTCGTGCCCGAGGACACGCTCTACTCCGTCATGGACTCGTTCAACCAGAAGTACAGCTACGTCTTCCGGCACATGGTGCGCGAGGTGGGGCCGATCGCGGAGAACGTGCTCGAGAAGTACCTTTCCGCGCTGCGCGAGTCGCGCAAGGACGTGTTCGCCGGGATCAAGCTGCAGAAGGACGGCTCGCTCGACGCCGCGCTCGTGGAGAGGAACCTCAACAAGCTCCCGGAGGAGGAGCGCCGCGGCCGCCTGGTGGACGCCCTCAACGAGCTGCTCTACGCCCAGCTTCTGGCGGTGAAGCGCACGCTCGGGGCGGAGCACGAGACGGCGATCATCAAGGCCTTCCGCGAGAGTTGAGGCTGACCCCCGCGCAGGTCCGGGGGGCCGTGATCGTGCTTCTGGCCGTCCTCCTCCTTCTCGTCTGGCGGCTGTGGACCCTCCCCTGATCGCCATCGTCGGCCCCACGGGGGCCGGCAAGAGCGACCTGGCCCTGCAGATCTGCCGCGAGCGCGGCGGGGAAGTCGTCTCCTGCGACAGCCTCCAGGTCTACCGCGGCCTGGACATCGGCAGCGCCAAGGCCACCCCGGCCGAGCGGGCCGAGATCGAGCACCACCTGCTGGACGTCGTCGAGCCCGACCAGCCGTTCTCGGCGGCCGATTACGGCGAGCGAGCCCGCGCCGCCATTCGAGAGATCGCAGCGCGGGACCGGCTCGCCATCGTCGTTGGAGGAACCGGGCTCTATCTGCGTGCGCTCCTCACCGGCCTGTTCACGGGCCCTTCGCGGTCGGAGCCGCTGCGGGGCCGCTTCGAGCGGATGGCCGCCCGATTCGGCGATCCGCGGCTCTGGCGCTTGCTGAGCCGGGTCGACCCGGCCGCCGCCGCACGCATTCCGCCGAAGGACCGCGTTCGCGTGATCCGGGCCCTCGAGGTCTTCTGGACGACGGGGAAGCCGATCTCGGAGCATCACCGGGGCGGCTCAACGAGGCTGGAAGGGTTTCGTCCGCACGTCCTCGTGCTCGATCCCGGCCGGGACTCCTTGAAGGCGCGCATCGAGGCGAGGACGAAGAGGATGATCGAGCAGGGGCTGCTCGACGAGGTACGGGGACTGCTCGAGCGTTTCCCTCCCGACATCCGCCCCCTGCAGGCGATCGGCTATCGGCAGGCCGTGGACGTGATCCAGGGGCGGATGCCGGTCCGGGACCTCGGCCATGCTATCGTCACCGCCACCGTGCGCTTCGCGAAGCGGCAGCGCACGTGGTTCCGGCACCAGACGGAGGCGGAGTGGCGAGCGGACGCCGAGGACGCCCGGCGGACAGTCGAGAGCTGGCTCGACCTCGCGCCAAGTCCTTGACGAGACGGCCTAAATCCGGGAAAATTGGGGGTTTGATCGACACGGCGATGCTGGTCATAGAGATCTCCCAGATCCCACCGGAGGGGCTCGAGCTCGACGAGCCCCTCGACCCCGCGAGCGTGCACGTGGAGGGCGAGGGGGACTTCACCCTCGACCGCGGAGGACGGCTCCGCGCACACGTGGAGCTCGTGGACAGCACGAGCGTCCACGTCCGCGGCCACCTCTCCGCCCCCCTGAACCTCGAGTGCGGCAGGTGCCTGGAGCCCTTCTCCTTCCGGCTGGAGCAGGACCTCGACCTCTTCTACCTTCCTCACCGGCCGGACGACGACCAGGAGGAGGAAGACGAGGTCGAGCTGACGGACCGCGACATGGTCGTCGGCTACTACAAGGGAGACCGGCTGGACCTCGGGGAAGTGGTGCGCGAGCAGTGCTTCCTCGCCCTTCCCCTGAAGCGTCTCTGCCGCGAGGAGTGCCGCGGGCGCTGCCCGTCCTGCGGCCGCAACCGGAACATGGAGAGCTGCGGATGCCCGGCCCCGGAGGAAGCGGGAGACCCCCGCTTCGCCGGCCTCAAGAAGCTCTTCGACGACAAATAGGAGTCCCACGATGCCCAATCCGAAGCGCCGCCATTCCAAGGCCCGCCGCGACCGCCGCCGCGCCCACGACCACCTCTCCGCCCCGGGGCTGTCGCTCTGCCCGCAGTGCCACGAGCCCAAGCTCTCGCACCGCGTCTGCCCCCGCTGCGGCCACTACAAGGGCAAGCAGGTGATCGAGGTCCCCGAGGTCTAGCCGGGGCGAGGCCAAGCCCCGAGACACGATGGCCGACTCCAATGCCGCACCCCGGGTCGCGGTCGACGCCATGGGCGGCGACCACGGACCGGGAGTGGTGGTGGAAGGCGCCCTGCTCGCCTGTCGCGAGCTGGGGCTGCGCATAGCGCTCGTGGGACCGCGCGACGCGGTCCAGGCGGAGCTCCAGCGCCAGGGCGCGGGGTCGCTGCCCGTCGAGGTCGTGGACGCCCCCGCCGTCGTGGCCATGGGGGAGAAGGTCAGCCGCTCGACGCTCAAGAAGCGCTCCTCGATCCAGGTCGGCCTCGAGTGCGTGCGCGACGGCACGGCGGACGCGTTCTTCTCCGCGGGGAACACGGCCGCCTGCTGGACGATCGCCAAGCTCGTCCTGGGCACGCTGGAGGAGGTGGACCGCCCCGCCCTGGCCACGGTCGTGCCCCACCTGCGCGGCCGCACGGTCCTCCTCGACGTGGGGGCCAACGCCAACTGCAAGGCCCGCCACCTCGAGGAGTTCGCGGTGATGGGGAAGGTCTACACCAGCGCCATCTTCCGCACCCCCAACCCGCGGGTGGGCCTCATGAGCATGGGCGAGGAGGAGACGAAGGGGAACGAGCTGACGAAGGAGGTCCACGAGGTTCTGAAGGACTCGAGCCTGAACATCATCGGCAACGTCGAGGGGCACGACCACTTCACCGGCAAGGCCGACGTGATCGTCATGGACGGCTTCACCGGCAACGTGGTGCTGAAGGCGAGCGAGACGCTCGCCGAGTCGATCGTGGAGCTGCTGCGCGAGGAGCTCACCCGCTCGACGCGCACGAAGGTCGGGGCCTGGCTCTCCATGCCCGCCTTCCGCGCGGTGCGCAGGCGGATCGACCCCTCGGAGTACGGAGGGGCGCCTCTGCTCGGCATGAAAGGCTGCTGCGTCATCGGGCACGGCAAGTCGAACGCGCAGGCGATCAAGCACGGCGTGCGCGTGGCCGCGGCTTTCTACAAGAGCGGCGTGAACGACAGCATCGAAGCCGAGCTCCGGGCCCTCGGCGCGCGCAAGGAAGCGGCCGAGCCTTGAAGGTCGCCTTCGTCTTTCCCGGCCAGGGGTCGCAGCACGTCGGCATGGGGCAGGCGCTCGCCGCGGCCTTCCCGGAGAGCCGCGCCGTCCTCGAAGAGTCGGACCGAGCGCTCGGCTTCGCGCTGTCGAAGCTGTGCTTCGAGGGGCCGGAGTCCGACCTGCAGCTCACCGCGAACACGCAGCCGGCGATTCTCGCCGTCTCCATCGCCGCCTGGCGCGCGCTCGACGCGCGAGGCGTACGCCCCGACTGGGTGGCGGGCCACAGCCTCGGGGAGTACTCCGCACTCGTAGCGGCCGGCACTCTCACGTTCGCCGACGCGGTGAAGACCGTGCGGCAGCGTGGACAGTACATGCAGGAAGCGGTTCCCGTCGGGGAGGGGGCGATGGCGGCCATCCTCGGTCTGGACGCGCACGCCGTCGAGAAGGCGTGCGCCGAGGCCGCGGAGGGCGAGGTCGTCTCGCCCGCGAACCTGAACTCGCCCGGACAGGTGGTGATCGCCGGCCACGCGGCGGCCGTCGACCGGGCGATCGTCCGCTGCAAGGCGGCCGGAGCCAAGCGGGGGATGAAGCTCAACGTGTCCGCGCCCTTCCACTGTGCGCTCATGAAGCCGGCGCAGGACCGCCTGGCTCCCGAGCTCGAGCGCCTCGCGTTCCGCGATCCCGCGGTCCCGCTCGTCAACAACGTGGACGCCCGGCCGGTCCGCGCCGGGGCCGAGTGCCGCGAGGGTCTCGTGCGGCAGGTCTCGGGAGCGGTGCGCTGGCAGGAATCCGTGGAGCTCCTCGTGCGCGAGGGAGTCTCGACGTTCGTCGAGGTCGGCCCTGGCCACGTGCTCGGCGGCCTCGTCAAGAAGATCGCCAAGGACGCGACGATGCTGCACGTCCACGATCCGGCGTCGCTCCAGGCGACGCTCGCGGCGCTGGGGAAGGCATGACCGAAAGGCCGCTCTCGCTCTCGGGGAAGGTCTCGCTCGTCACCGGGGCCTCGCGGGGCATAGGCCGCGCGATCGCCAAGGCGCTTGCCGTGGAGGGGGCGACCGTCGTCCTCGCCGCCCGCGACACCGCCAGGCTCGAGGAGGCGGTGAGGGAGATCCGGACGGCGGGCGGCAAGGCGGAGTCGGTGTCGCTCGAGGTCGGGGAGCGTGCGTCCGTGGAGGCCGCCTTCGAATCGATCCTGAAGGCGCACGGCCGGCTGGACCACCTCGTGAACAACGCCGGCGTGACCCGGGACAACCTGCTCCTGCGCATGAAGGACGAGGAGTGGCAGCAGGTCCTGGCCACGAACCTCACCGGGACGTTCCTCTGCACGCAGGCCGCGCTGCGGCCGATGCTCAAGCAGCGCAGCGGGCGGATCGTGAACATCACGTCCGTGGTCGGCCTCGCCGGAAACGCCGGCCAGGCCAACTACGCGGCGAGCAAGGCGGGGATCGTCGGTTTCACGAAGTCGGTGGCCCGCGAGGTCGCTTCGCGGTCGATCACCGTCAACGCCATCGCCCCCGGCTTCATAGAGACCGACATGACCGCGGCCATGACCGAGAAGGCGCGGGAGGCGGTGGTCTCGGGGGTGCCCATGGGACGGGTGGGACGCGCGGAGGAAGTGGCGGGGGCGGTCGTCTTCCTCTGCTCGGACGCCGCCGCCTATGTGACCGGACAAGTCCTGGGAGTCGACGGCGGCTTCCACATGTAGAATGCCCATTCGGGCGAGGGGCCGCGCCCCCGCCCCGAGAAAGCGGACCTTAGCCATTAGAATCTCGTGCCCCCCGAGCCGGGGGATCCTGGAGGAGTGATGGAGCCTGTTGCGGATCGCGTGAAGAAGATCATCGTGGACCAGCTCGGCGTCGAGGAAGAGCTGGTGACGCCCGAGGCCTCGTTCGTGGACGACCTCGGGGCGGACAGCCTCGACACCGTCGAGCTCGTGATGGCGCTCGAGGAGGAGTTCGGCATCGAGATCCCCGACGAGGACGCCGAGAAGATCACCCGCGTCAAGGAAGCGGTCGACTACATCGACAAGCACGCCGACAAGGCCAAGAAGTAGGCCGCGTCCGAGGGGTCCCGGATCGTGGCCGAAGCCCGCAGGGTCGTCGTCACCGGGGTGGGGCTCATCTCCCCGCTCGCCATCGGCACGGAGGAGACGTGGAAGGCCCTCCTCGCCGGTCAGTCGGGGGCGGCTGCCATCACTCAGTTCGACGCCTCCAAGCACTCCGCGCAGTTCGCCTGCGAGGTGAAGGGATTCGACCCTTCGCGCTGGGTGGAGAAGAAAGAGATCAAGAAGATGGACCGGTTCATCCAGTTCGCGGTGGCCGCGTCCGACCTCGCGATCAAGGATGCCGGCCTCGTGGTGGACGCCGGCAACGCCGAGCAGGTGGGGGTCTACATCGGGAGCGGGATCGGGGGATTCGCGACGATCGAGCGCGAGCACTCGGCGCTGCTCGAGGGCGGTCCCCGGCGCGTGAGTCCCTTCTTCATCCCCGCCGCGATCGTTAACCTCGCCTCGGGCTGGGTCTCCATCCGCACCGGGGCCAAGGGCCCGAACTCTGCCACCTGCACCGCCTGCACCACGAGCGCGCACGCGGTGGGGGACTCCTTCCGGCTCATCCAGAGGGGCGACGCCGACGTGATGATCGCGGGGGGCAGCGAGGCCGCGATCACCCCGCTGGGCGTGGGGGGATTCGCCGCCATGCGCGCGCTCAGCACGCGCAACGACGCGCCGGCCCGGGCCTCGCGCCCCTTCGACAAGGACCGCGACGGCTTCGTGATCGGCGAAGGCGCGGGGATCCTGATCCTCGAGGAGCGCGAGCGGGCCCGCGCGCGGGGAGCCCGCATCTACTGCGAGATCGTGGGCTACGGCATGTCCTCCGACGCGTACCACATCTCCGCGCCGAGCGAGACCGGCGACGGGGCGATCCGCGTCATGCGCAACACGCTCAAGGACGCGCGGGTGGAGCCCGCGGCCGTGGGATACGTGAACGTCCACGGGACCTCGACGCCGCGGGGCGACGTGGTGGAGACGATCGCGATCAAGTCCGTCTTCGGCGAGCACGCGCGGAAGATGGCGATCAGCTCGACCAAGTCGATGACGGGCCACCTGCTGGGAGCGGCGGGCGGGCTCGAGGCGGGCATCACCGCCCTCGCGCTCCGCGACCAGGTGCTTCCGCCGACGATCAACCAGGAGACGCCCGATCCCGAGTGCGACCTCGACTGCGTCCCCAACCGGTCGCGGAAGGTGGAGATGCGCTACGCGCTCAGCAACTCCTTCGGGTTCGGGGGGACGAACGGGGCGCTCCTCTTCGCGAGGCACGACGCCTGAAAGACCAGGGATGACCACGAGGTCCATTCGATGAAGATCGTCGTCTGCGTCAAGCAGGTGCCGGACACCGAGACGCGGATCCGCATCGCCCCCGAGGGCAACGCCATCGTGGAGGCGGACGTGAACTGGATCGTCTCGCCGTACGACGAGTTCGCGATCGAGGAGGCGCTCCGGATCCGGGAGAAGAAGGGCGGAGAGGTCGTGCTCGTGACCGCGGGCCCGGAGCGGGCGCAGTCCGCGCTGCGCACCGGTCTCGCCATGGGCGCGGACTCCGCCGTCCACGTCAAGGACCCTCTCGTAGACGGCACCGACACCCTGGGGACGGCGCGGGCGCTCGCCGCCGCGATCAAGACGCTCGCCCCGTTCGACCTCGTCCTCACCGGCCAGCAGGGAGTCGGCGGTGACAACAGCCAGGTGCCCGGCCTCCTCGCCGAGCTCCTCGACCTGCCGCAGGTCACGGTGGCGGTGAAGCTCGAGATCGGCGACGGCAAGGCCGTGGTCGAGCGCGAGATCGAGGGGGCGCACGAGACCTGGGAGACGTCGCTTCCCGCCGTCGTCTCCGCCCAGAAGGGCCTCAACGAGCCGCGCTACGCGAGCCTCAAGGGGATCATGGCCGCCAAGAAGAAGACGATCGACGTCAAGGCCGCGGCGGCGCTCGGCCTCGACGCGGCGGCTCTCGCTCCGCGCACGAAGGTCACGGCGCTCGAGCTGCCGCCGCCGCGGCCGGCGGTCCGGATGATCGAAGGGGACGCGGACACGCAGGTCAAGGAGCTGCTCCGGCTGCTCCACGAGGAAGCGAAGGTCATCTAGTGGCGACCATCGTGACGTTCGCGGAGGTGCGGGACGGGAAGGTCAGGAGGGCCGCTTTCGAAGCGATCTCCGAAGCACGCCGGCTCTCTGAATCGCTCGGGGGAGCGCGGGTCGTAGCGGTCCTGATTGGATCCGGAGTGTCGGGCCTCGCCGACGAGCTCGCGCACTACGGCGCCGAGAAGGTCTGGGTCTTCGACGACGCGGCCCTGAAGGACTACGCGACCGAGAGCTACGCGCGAGCCCTCGCGAAGGCGATCGCGGACGAGAAGCCCTCGGTCGTGCTCGTTCCCTTCACCGCGGCCGGCAAGGATCTCGCCCCGCGCGTGGCCGCGAAGGCAGGCGCGGGACTGGTGTCCGACGTCGTCGCCCTGTCCGTCAAGGACGGGCGGCTCACGGCCCGTAAGCCCCAGTACTCGGGGAAGGCCTACGCGACCGTGACGTGGGAGGGCGAGCCGCAGATGGCGACGCTCCGTCCCAACGTCTTTCCGCTCGGCAAGGCGGACGCGAGCCGGAAGGCTGAGGTCGCGAAGGGTGCCGTGGACACGTCCTCGCGGGCGAAGGTGACCGCCGTGCACGCGGCCGCCGCCGGGAAGGTCGAGCTCGGCGAGGCCCAGATCATCGTGTCCGGAGGCCGGGGCCTCAAGGGTCCCGAGCACTTCCCGCTCGTCACCGCCCTCGGCGACGCGTTCGGGGCGGCGGTGGGCGCGTCGCGCGCAGTCGTGGACGCGGGGTGGGTGGACCACCAGCTCCAGGTCGGGCAGACGGGCAAGACGGTCTCGCCGACCCTCTACATCGCGTGCGGAATCAGCGGGGCCATCCAGCACCTCGCCGGCATGTCCTCCTCGAAGTGGATCGTGGCCATCAACAAGGACCCGGACGCCCCGATCTTCAAGGTCGCCAACTACGGCATCGTAGGCGACGTGTTCGAGGTCCTCCCCAAGCTCACGGCGGCGGCCAAGGCCTACTTCGCGTCCAAGGGATAGCGTGCCCGAAAGGGAGGTCCTGGAGACCGACGTCCTCGTGGTGGGCGGAGGACCCGCGGGGCTCGCCGCCGCCATCCGCTTCAAGGACCTCCTCGACGCACGCAACGCGGCCGGCGGGCAGAAGCTCGAAGCGTCGGTCATGGTCGTCGAGAAGGGAGCGGAGTTCGGCGCCCACTGCATGTCCGGCGCCGTCCTCGACCCCGGGTCGCTCCGCCGGCTCGTCCCGGACTTCGAAGCGAAGGGCGCGCCCGTCACGACGAAGGTCAGCGAGGACCACGTCTACTTCCTGACCGCGGGAGGGAAGATCCCGCTGCCCATCGTCCCGCCGCCCCTCCAGAACCACGGCAACTACGTGATCAGCCTGAACCAGCTCGTGAAATGGCTGGCCGCTCAGGCCGAGGCGCGCGGGATCGACCTCCTCGCCGGCTTCCCGGGGGCCGAGGTGCTCTACGAGGGGGACCGCGTCGTGGGCGTGCGCACCGGTGACAAGGGGATCGACAAGCACGGGAAGAAGAAGAGCAACTTCGAGCCCGGCGTCGACCTCCGGGCCAAGGTCACGATCCTCGCCGAGGGCGCGCGCGGAAGCCTGACGAAGCAGCTCGTCCCACGCCTCCGGCTCGACGAGGGAAAGTTCCCGATGGTCTACTCGATCGGGATCAAGGAGCTCTGGGAAGTCCCGAAGGGACGGCTCGCCAAGGGAGCCGTGCTCCACACGATGGGCTATCCGCTCGCTGCCTCGACCTTCGGCGGAGGATTCGTCTACGGCTTCGGCGAGGACCGCATCTCCCTCGGGCTCGTGGTCGGCCTCGACTACAAGGACCCCTTCCTCGACCCCCACGGGCTCTTCCAGAGGTTCAAGGAGCACCCTGTGCTCAAGGAGATGCTCGCGGGCGGGAAGATGGTGCGCTACGGCGCGCGCACGATCAGCGAGGGCGGCTGGTACTCGATCCCGCGGCCCTACGCGGACGGAGTCCTCCTGGTCGGGGAGTGCGCGGGTTACCTGAACGCGATGCGCCTCAAGGGCATCCACCTCGCGATCGACACGGGCATGATCGCCGGCGAGGTCGCGCTGGACGCGATCGCGGCCGGGGACACGTCGGCCGCGCGGCTTCGGGCGTTCGCCGACAAGGTGGACGCGTCGTCCGTGAAGGGCGAGCTCTGGAAGGTGCGGAACTTCCACCAGGGTTTCAACCACGGCCTCTGGGCCGGGCTCTTCCACAGCGGGCTGCAGATGGTCACGGGCGGGCGCGGTCTCGTCGACCCCATGAAGCCGTCGAAGGGATACGCGGAGATCGAGAAGCTCTCCGAGTACTACGGGCCGCAGGAGACGCGGGACGACTTCCATCGCAAGAAGATGGACGGCACGCTCACGTTCGACCGGGTCACCGACGTCTACCACTCGGGCACCAAGCACGACGAGGACCAACCCGTGCACCTGCACGTGGCGGACACGAACGTCTGCGAAACGCGCTGCCGCCAGGAGTACGGCAATCCCTGCGAGAAGTTCTGCCCGGCCGCCGTCTACGAGATGGTCCCGAAGGGGAGCGACCCCAGGGACCTGCGCCTGCAGATCAACTTCTCGAACTGCGTCCACTGCAAGACCTGCGACGTGATGGACCCCTACCAGATCATCACGTGGGTGACGCCGGAAGGCGGCGGCGGACCGAGGTACGACGACCTGTAGGGAGTGACGCCTCATGGATGGGCCGAGGGTCGCCCTCTACGACGACCCCCTGTTCCGCGAGCACGATTCCGGCTTCGGCCACCCCGAGCGGCCGGAACGGCTGGACGCCCTGCGCCGTGGCATCCGCGAGGCCGGGCTGGAGCAAAGGCTTGGGCTGCTCGCGCCCCGTCCCGCCACCGCCGCTGAGCTGCTGCGCGTACATACTGAGGAGCACGTCGCGCACGTTGCGGCGACGCGCGGACGGACCGTCCGCTTCGACCCCGACACGCAGGCCGGCCCGAAGTCGTACGAAGCCGCTCTCGCCGCCGCGGGGGCCGTGATCGACGCAATCGACCGGGTGCTCGACGGCGAGCTCGACCGGGCCTTCTGCGCGGTGCGGCCGCCCGGCCACCACGCGACCGCGGATCGCGCCATGGGCTTCTGCCTCTTCAACAACGTCGCCGCCGCCGCCGCCCACGCCATCCACCGCGGGCTCAAGCGGGTCGCGATCGTGGACATCGACGTGCACCACGGCAACGGCACGCAGGACATCTTCTGGGAGGACCCGCGCGTGCTCTACGTCTCGAGCCACGCCTACCCGTTCTATCCCGGCACGGGCGCGCTCGACGAGACGGGGGAGGGCGCGGGCCGCGGCTTCACGGTCAACCTGCCGTTCCCCGGGGGGATGGGCGACGGGGAGTACGCGCGCGTCTACGGCGAGATCGTCGAGCCGATCGGGAAGGCGTTCGACCCCGAGCTCGTCCTGGTCTCGTGCGGCTTCGA
Source organism: Acidobacteriota bacterium (assembly GCA_046726955.1). Lineage (GTDB taxonomy): Bacteria > Acidobacteriota > Vicinamibacteria > Fen-336 > Fen-336 > CAVPGH01. The sequence goes on along the minus strand of JBKPBQ010000124.1, from coordinate 662 downwards.
CGCCCATCGCGCCGATCCGCTGGCGCCGATGGACCTCACTGCCGCTGGCTACGCTCATCTGATGGCGGTTTGCCTGGGCGTCGCCGGCGGAGCCGCGGAGGGCAAGGTGGTCGTGGCGCTGGAGGGCGGGTACCTGCTCGAGGGCATCGCCCGTGCGGGAGCGGCGGTCGTCTCCGTTCTGCTCGGCACTGCCCCCAAGGAAGTCCCGCCGGCCCGTGGACCACGCCTCGACGTGCTCTGCGCCGCCTATCGCGAGGAGCTCGCGCGCCACTGGCCAGTGCTCCGAGCGTGAGCGGGGGAGGGTCCGATGCGCGCTCTGTGTGCCGGTCTGGTCTTCGTGGCCGCCAGTCCTCTCGCCGCCCGCGGCGTCCGGGCTGCGGAATCCTCCAACGCTCCGTACCACTACCTGGTCTTCGAGATCGACGCTGACGGAAGACCGCAGCCGCAGAGCCACCGGCTCGTGCGGCTGAGCGCGCCCCGGACGAGCTGGAGCGCGGCCGACGTCGCGCGGGCGCTCCGCGGCGTGCCCGCCGACAGGATACGAGTCGGCGTGAGTCTCGTGGAGCCGGGCGGCGCCGTCGTGTACCGCGAGGCGATCGACGTTCCCCGCTGGATCCGCACGGAAGTCGGGCTCGGCCACGCCGGCGACGACGACACGCCTC
>JBKPBQ010000123.1:0-7710 GCA_046726955.1 Acidobacteriota bacterium | reverse complement strand
CGCAGGGCCTCCTGGTCGCCCTGCTGGATCTTGAGCCCGAGCTCCTTCTCCTGCTCGGGCTGCAGCGGCTTGAACTTCGCGATCTCGCGGATGTAGGCGTTGAGGCTGTCCCCGGAGGCCTCGCGCGAGCGCGCGCGACCGCCTGGCCCGCGAGCTCGAGCGGCCACCCACGACGGAGGAGGTCGCGAAGAAGACCGAGCTCACCCCGGAGCAGGTGGAGGCGCTGCTCATGGCCGCGGGCGACGACGTCTCGCTCTCCGCGGCGGTGGGAGAGGACGGGAACATGGAGCTCGGGGACACCCTCGAGCAGGACACGATCCCCTCCGTTGAGCTCGAGATGATGCGCTCGTCCTTCGAGCAACGCATCCAGGCCATGGTCTCCGACCTCGAGGAGAAGGAGCGCGAGGTCATCCGCATGCGCTTCGGCCTGGACGGCGAGGAGCCGCGGACGCTGCAGGAGATCGGGGAGGCCCTCGGCCTCTCGCGGGAGCGCATCCGCCAGATCGAGAGCAAGGCCAAGGAGAAGCTGCGTCGGAGCCGGGAAGCCCAGGGGCTGCGCGGGTACCTGAACTGAGCCAGAATCGGTCCATGGATCCCCACTGCCCGCACTGCGGCGGCACCGGCTTCGTGATCGCATCCCGCGACGGATGGGAGTTCGCGAGTCCCTGCGCCTGCCGGCGGCCCACGCCCGCTTCCGGGGACGCGCTCCTCACTGCGTGCCGGATCCCTCCGCGGTACTCCCACTGCTCGCTGGCGAGCTTCACGCCGAGCGGCCCGCACCTCTCGGGCGCGCTCGAGAAGGCGATGAGCTATTGCACCGGCTATCCGCACCTCGGCGACGACGAGGGGCTGGGCCTGCTCTTCACCGGGGACAACGGCGTCGGCAAGACCCATCTCGCCGTGGCCGTGCTGCGCGAGCTCGTGACCATGAAGGGCGTGCGTGGTCAGTTCTGGGACTTCCACGAGCTCATCCGCGAGATCAAGAGCTCCTACGACCCGGAGACGAAGATGAGCGAGCTACAGGTGCTGGAGCCGGTCGTGGAGATGGACGTGCTCCTCCTCGACGACCTCGGGGCCTGGAAGATGACGGATTGGATGAACGACACGCTCTTCTACATCCTGAACAGCCGGTACCTCGCGAAGCGGGCCACGATCATCACCACGAACTACCAGGACGCGGACCGGGAGGCGGTGATGGCCGCGGACCCGCTCCGCCGCAAGGAGTTCCTCGTGGAGCGCATCGGGCAGCGGCTGCGCTCGCGCCTCATGGAGATGTGCCTGGTGGTGAAGGTCCAGGGGGACGACCACCGCAAGGCCCGCCAGGAGGCGAACCGCGTGGCCGTCCTCGGCACGCCCGGCTCTTCCGGCAAGCGTTGACGGTTCTCGAGCAACTCTGTCCAGACGGAGTAGCTCGAGAAGTTGCTTGAGGTCACTCGCCCCGAGGCGAGTCGCAGAGTCAAGCCGTTGGAAGAGTGACCATCGCCACTCGGCGCAGCACTGGTGAAGCCCCGCTCGAGATCGTCCGAGGGACCCTCGCGGCCACGGGCGGTGTCGAATCCCACGAAGGAGGCCGCGATGGATCTACTCGACGCCCTTGGTGTGACTCGCCAGCAGGCGCTCCTGGGTGCAGGGGTCGGGCTGCTCGTCGCCGTGCTGATCGCGGCGAACGCATTCCTCCGCCGCGCCCACGAGGACGAGAGGGACGGTCTCGGGCTGCACGACCGCTGAGCTACGTCTGGCTGGTGGAGACGAACCCGAGGACCTTGCTCGCGAGGAGCGCGGTCGTGCCCGTGAAGCGCAGGCCGGCCACGGTCAGGCCGTCGGGAGTCGTGCGGTGCCAGCGCACCTCGGCGGCCAGCGTCAAATGCGTCGTGTCCTCGGCGCCGTGGAGGATCACGCGGACCTGATCGCCCTTCTCGACCGGCTCGCGCAGCTCGATGCGGCAGCCCGCGCCTCCGACGTCCACGATCTGGCCGGGCACGCGGATCTTGCGCGCGCGCAGATCCACGTCCACCCTCATCAGCAAGGGACGGCGGAGCCGCCGGCGCTTCTCGGTGCGGTCGTTCGAGCCCAGCCAGCCGGACAGCTTGTGGGCCACCCCCACGAGCTCCTCCGCGCTCGCCGGTTTGACGAGGTAGGCGGCCGCGCCCTTCGTGATGGCCTCGGAGAAGCTGTCGATGTCGGCGTCGTAGGCGAGGACGACCACCGGCACGCCCACGAGCGCAGGATGGGTGCGCACGTTCTTGAAGCTCGCCATCCGCTCGGCCTTGTTGCCGTTGTCGTCGAGGATGACCAGGCTCGGGGGAACGATGTCGGGAAGCGCTACGAGCTCGGGCTCGGTGGCGGCCGCTACCTCGAGGCCGCCGCGCATCAGGACGCCCTCCACCCAGGCGCGGTCCTCGGTGTCCGGGCCCACCACCAGCGTGTACTGGTAGCGGGCGTCCGGCCCGTCGCCAGCGGTCAATCCATGCCCGCGGAGCGGGTTGCGGCGGCTCCCCCCTTGCCGAGGGTGAGCAAGTAGGAGCGCACGGCCTCGATCTGCTTCTTCTGGTCGCCTCCGAGGATGTTCGGATAGGCGTTCTCAGAGGGGTCGGCTGGGAAGTTCGCGGGCATGCGCGTGCCGGGCTGGATGCGGCCGGGATCGGCGAGCCAGTGGGGCAGCCACTCCGCGCGCAGCCTTTGCGGCACGTTCGCGAGGTCGGGGGCCATGTTCGCGGGATCCTGGTTGGGGAGCTTTCCCGCCACCACGTGGCACTTGACGCACTGCCACTTGCCGAAGAGGTCCTGCCCGGCGGCCACCATCGTGGGATCGATCGTGGGCTTGGGCTCGTAGGGGTAGGGCACGCGGTCCTGAGCCGCGAAGTAAGACGTGACCGCGTTCAGCTCCTCTTCCGTGAACTGGAACGTGGGCATGCGCAGCGACAGCCAGGGGCGGATCTTGTTCGAGGGATCGGAGAGGAAGTTGTGCAGCCAGTCCGTGTGCACGCGCGCGCCCTCTCCCATCTTCGCCTTCGCGTTGTAGAGCATGGGCGGCGAGAGGGCCTGCGCCTGGAGCGCCTCGCCCCCCGAGGTCTCGAGCTGGTCCTCCACGACGGCGCGGATCGTCCCGCCCTTCTCGCCGATCTGGTGGCAGGCCTGGCAGTTCCACTGCCGCACCAGCCGACGTCCCCTCTCCACCACTCGATCCTCCGCGGAGAGCTGCTTCTGCGCCGACAGGGGGACCTGCTCCTTGGTGAGGGACATGACCGCGGTCACGATCGCGTCCGCCTCGTCGTCCGTGAAGAAGAACTTCGGCATCCGGAGGAGCTCCTCCGGCCGCTTCGCCTTGTCCACGTCGAAGACGCGCGGCTCCATGAGCTTGCGGTGGACCCAGCCGGGCAGCGTGTGCGGGATCTCGTGCTCGTAGCCGAAATCGAGCCGCTCCACGAGCTTCGATCCCTCCTCCGTCAGCTCGACGCCGATGGGCGAGGTCTTCTCGAAGCCGGGGATGTTGTGGCAGCCGAAGCAGCCGTAGCGGCCGATCGTCTTCTCCCCGAGGAAAAGCGTCCTCTGCTCGTCGGGCATGGCTTCGAGCTGACGCTTCGCTTCCGCCACCGAGTACTGGCCCTCGAGGTACTGGTTGAGGATGATGTCGTCGCGGACCGACTTGTCGAGCGCCGGGCGCGGCCGGGCCGTGAACTCCTCGTTCTTCAAGCTCATCAGGTAGGCGGTGATGTCCGCGCCTTCCTTCTCCGAGAGCCGGAGGTTGGGCATCCGCGTCTCGTGCCAGTAGCCCTTGGGGTTGCGCACCCAGGCGTAGAGCCAGCCCGCGTTGACCTTGCTCCCCGTGCCGTCGAGGTGCGGTCCGTGGGCGCGGAAGTTCGACGCGTCGAGGCCGGTCACTCCGCGCTTGTCGTCGCCGACGCGGTGGCAGCCGAGGCACCCGACGCTCTCGAAGAGCTTCCGCCCCGCCACGAGGTCGCCCGCGGGGGGCGCCGGGTAGTCGCGCTTGCCCGACTTGGCGACGACGTAGGCAACGGCCGCGTTCGCCTCCGCGTCGTTCCTCGCCTTCTGCTCCTCGGTCTCGTTGACGCGCACGTCCCAGATCTGGGGCATGCGCGTCTTGCGGAAGGCCTTGGGCTCCTTCACCCAGCGGTAGATCCACTCCTCGTTCGTCTTGCTCGCGATCTCCTTGAGGTCGGGGGCGGGCTTGCGGATGTTCTCCCAGCCCTTGATCTTGTGGCAGCCGTAGCAGCCGTAGCGCTCGACGAGCATCACGCCCGCGTTGAGCTTCTCCGCGCGCGGGACCTCGACGACGCCCTGGTGGCACTTCAGGCACTGCGACTCCGTCGTGCCCTTCGCCATCATGGGGAAGTCCCAGTAGTGCCAGCGCTCGTACTCGTGCGTCTTCGAGTACTGGCCCCAGGCCTTCTCCTGCTCCTTGGTGGACGGGGTGTGCACGGCGCTCACGAAGCCGGTGGCCCGTCCCCGCCCCTGGTGGCAGACGGTGCACCCCACCTTCTCCACTGGGTGCGGACCCTGGAGGTAGAACTCGAAGTCGGGGTGCGTGGTGAAGGGCTGGGGGGCGGTCTCGTAGCCCTTCTTGTCGATGCCGAGGTGGCAGGTCGTGCAGCGGTCGATCTTCGGCGTGCCGCTGAAGATCACGTCGTCCTGGAGGCCGGCGGTGATGACCTGGTTGACCTTCAGCGACGGGTTCGCGAGGTCGAGGATGGGCAGGTTCCGGGCGAAGGACACGAAGCCCGGCTGGATCTTCCGCAGCTTGTCCTCGAGCCGGCTCTTCTGCGTGAAGAGCTCCTGCTGCTCCTTCTGGGCCTTGAGGCGCGTCGCCTCCAGCTCGTTCAGCCGGGCTTGCGCAGCATCGCGCTCCGCGATCACCTTCTCGAGGTCGAGCCGATAGGCGCGCCACTCGTCCTCGAGCGCGGTCAGCTTCTTTTGGAGCCCGGCCGCGCTCGAGCTGCCCTTGTGCAGCGCCTCCTCGTACTGGAAGCGCTTGACGTCGATCAGGGCCTTGGTGAAGCGGAAGTTCTGGTCCACCGCGTACCAGCGCGCCTGGAGCTTCTTGAGGTCCGCTTCCGCCTTCTGGATGTCCGCGTACCGCGCGCGCTCCTCTTCGCGCCCCTTGGCGATCGCCGTCTCGAGGGCGGTGCGCTTGGCCGCGTCGACCTTGCCGAGCGCCTCCTCGATCTGCTTCTGGGTGAGCGAGACCTCGAGCTTGTTGAACTGGACCTGGTACTTCTTCCACTCGCGGTTGTAGTCCGCCCAGATCATCCAGCTCAGGCCCAGGAAGAGGGCGATCGACGAGAGGGCGAAGACGAGGTTCAGCTTCTGGGTGCGCGCGACCATCTGGGGGTCGCGGCCGGGCTCGGTCTTGGCCATTGCTCGTTCCCCGCTAGATGTTGAAGAAGATTTCCGGCATGGCCACGATGTACTTCAGGTTGATCGTCCAGCGCAGGATCATCTTGATCGGGAGAGCGACCATGGCGAGCAGCAGCATCACGAACACCGAGTAGCGCCAGATCCCGAGCTTCACGAAGTACTTGTTGAGGAGCGTGCGGGTGAGCAGGCCGGGGAGCACCAGCAGGTAGAAGAGGATGGCCAGGATGCCCGGCAGCTCGCGCACGATCATGTTGGTGGGCAGCCCCGTGCCCAGCAGCTTTATCCAGAAGTACTCCGAGAGGTTGACGTTGTTGAGGGCTTCGAGCTTGTGGATGTCCCAGTACTCGTAGGGACCGAAGATGTTCCAGTTGGGCCCGCGCAGGAAGGTGCCGAGGATGACGAGGAGCACCCAGAGGATCAGGAACCCGAAGAGAAAGATGCTGATCTCGACCCGACGCTCCTTGAAGGTGAAGTAGCCGTTCCCCTTCGGGTTGAGGTCGATGTAGGGGATGGCCATGAGGCCGACGATGATGAGGCTCGGGAAGACGACGCCGGCCAGCCAGGGGTCGTAGTAGACGAGCATCTCCTGGAGGCCGAGGAAGTACCACGGCGCCTTGCTGGGGTTCGGGGTCCGCGCCGGGTTGGCCGGCTCCTCGATGGGCGCCTGGAAGGCGAGCCCCCAGATCACGAGCACGATCATGCCGATGACCATGCACAGCATCTCGGTGTAGACGAGGTCGGGCCACACCCACGTTTTCTCGCCCTCGCCGTTGCTCGCCTCGCCCGGGGGTAGCCCCTGGGCGATCCGCTCGTCGTTCTGGATCGCCTGGTACATGGAGAGCCAGACGAAGAAGCCCACCAGGAACAGCATCGCTACGATCGGGACGTTGTCCGCCTTCTTGACGATGAGCGCGAAGTTGGGATCGCGCATCGACACCGTGAGGAAGAGCGTGCCCACGATGCCCAGCACGAGGGCCACCTTCGGCTTCCAGAAGGCCCGGTAGCGGAGCGAGAGGAAGAAGAGGACCGAAGCCAGGCCGATGAAGAGCCAGGGCCGGGTGAGCGCGTTGATCGTGCCCTTCAGGAGATCGACCACGTGCCCTCCTCTAGAGCGGCCCGGAGATCCCGCCGTCCTTCCGCACACGCCAGAAGTGGATGGCCATCAGGATCCCCGCCACGAGAGGTATGCCGACGCAGTGCAGGACGTAGAAGCGCAGGAGGGCGCCCTCGCCCACGAAGCGTCCTCCCAGGAGCGCGAAGCGCGCGTCCGACCCCGCGTGCACCATCTTCACGTCCCCGAGCACGAGTAGCTGCGAGCCCGGCCCCTCGTGGCCGAGCACCGGCGTCGCCCGCGCCATGTTCGAGCCCACCGTGATCGCCCAGATCGCGAGCTGGTCCCAGGGCAGCAGGTAGCCGGTGAACGAGAGGAGCAGGGTGAGGACGAGGAGGATGACGCCCACGTTCCAGTTGAACTCGCGGGGCGGCTTGTAGGAGCCGGTCATGAACACGCGCAGCATGTGCAGCCACACGGTGATGACCATCGCGTGGGCGCCCCAGCGGTGGAGCTCGCGCATGATCCCGAGCGGCACTTGCTCCGCGAGGTCGATGATGTCCATGTACGCGAAGGCGACGGTGGGCCGGTAGTAGAACATCAGGAGGAGGCCGGTGAAGGTCTCCACCAGGAACAGGAAGAACGTGAGCCCGCCCATGCACCACGTGAATTTCAGGCGCACGCCGCTCTTGCGGATCTTCACGGGGTGGAGGTGCAGGAACACGTTCGTCATCACCGCCAGCGCGCGGTTGCGGCTGTTGCTCGGCATGCCGTGGCGGAAGATCGACCGCCAGATCTGCGTGTCGGTGATGTAGTCCCAGGTGCGGGTGAGGAACGGTTCCGGGGGCTTGGTGGCGTTGGTGGCCATGGACCTCTATGCCTTGAGGAATGCTTCGGGGTTCGTCCACTCGCCCTTCTCCTGCTGGAACTTCACGGACTTGTCCACCAGGATCTGGCCGTCGTCGGCGAGGACGATGCGCGCCCGCTCGAGCGGCCGCGGCGCCGGCCCCTCGAAGTTCACTCCGCTCATGTAGAAGCCGCTGCCGTGGCAGGGGCACTTGAACTTGTTCTCGGCCGGCAGCCAGTTCGGCGAGCAGCCGAGGTGCGTGCAGACGGCGATGAGCGCGTAGAACCCCTCGCCGGTGCGGACGATCCAGACACTGAACGCGTCCTTCCACCGCACGTCGACCTCGCCGACGTTGTACTCGGCCGGGAAGCCGGCCTTGAAGGCCTGCGGCGGCTCGAAGAGGACGTTCGGGAAGAGGGACCGCGCGGACGCGATC
>JBKPBQ010000122.1:0-6719 GCA_046726955.1 Acidobacteriota bacterium | reverse complement strand
GACCAGCCGCGGAACCTGGCGAAGTCGGTCACGGTCGAGTGACGCCGCCCTCGTCCACCGAGGCCTCCCCCCTCCTCGCCGGCCTCAACTCCCAGCAGCGCGAGGCCGTGCTCGCCACGGAAGGCCCCGTGCTCATCCTCGCGGGGGCGGGCAGCGGGAAGACGCGCGTCATCACGCACCGGATCGCCCACCTCGTGCTGGAAAAGGGCGTGCCCTCCGACCAGATCCTCGCCGTCACCTTCACGAACAAGGCGGCGGGGGAGATGAAGGAGCGGGCGGAGAAGCTCCTCGGGGGCTCGCTCGCCTCCTGGATCTCGACCTTCCACAGCTTCTGCGTGAGGGTGCTGCGGCGCGACGGGGCGGCGCTGGGCCTCCCCTCCGGCTTCGTGATCTACGACGAGGACGACCAGATGTCGGCGGTGCGCGAGGCCATGCGCGCGCTCGACCTCTCGGAGAAGCTCCACCCGCCGCGGCGGCTGCTCGCGAAGATCTCGGCCCGCAAGAACTCCGGCCGCGTCCTCGAGGACGACGACGAGTCGCTCGGCGTCTTCGACCGCGTGGCCGCGCGCTACCAGGAGGCGCTCCGCTCGGCGGGGGCCGTGGACTTCGACGACCTCCTGCTCCTCACTGTCGCCCTCTTCGCCGACCACGAGCACGTCCGCGAGGCCTACCGCCGCCGCTTCCGCTACATGCTCGTGGACGAGTACCAGGACACGAACCGGGCCCAGTACGAGATCGTGCGCCACCTCGCCGGGCCCGCCGGGAACCTCACCGTCGTGGGCGACGAGGACCAGTCGATCTACTCCTGGCGGGGCGCCGACCTCGACAACATCCTCGACTTCGAGGCGGACTTCCCGGGCGCGCGCGTGTTCCGTCTGGAGGAGAACTACCGCTCCAGCCAGGCCATCCTCGACATCGCGTCGTCGCTCGTGGCCCGCAACCAGCGGCGCAAGGGCAAGACGCTGCGCGCGGTCCGCCCGGCGGGGGAGAAGGTGCGGCTGCACGAGGCGGCGGACGAGTTCGAGGAGGCGACCACGGTCGTGGAGAGGATCGCCGGCCTCCGCGGGAAGGGACGCATGGCCGTGCTCTTCCGCATGAACGCGCAGAGCCGGCTGCTCGAGGAAGGCCTGCTGCGCTACCGCATTCCCTACGTCGTGGTGGGGGGCGTCGGGTTCTACGCCCGGCGCGAGGTGAAGGACCTCCTCGCCTACCTCCGCGTGATCCTGAACCCGGGGGACGCGGTGGCGCTCCGGCGCATCGTGAACGTCCCGCCCCGCGGCATCGGAGAGCGGACGATCGGCGAGATCGAGCGGCAGGCCGCGACGCGGCGGATCTCGCTCTGGGACGCGCTCGGAGCAGTGGTCGACGAGGCGGCGGTTCCCGGACGGGCCCTGGTTCCGTTGCAGCGCTTCCGCGAGCTGCTGGAGAGCCTGCGCGTCGAGGCGCAGTCGCTCGGGATCCGGCGGCTGCTCGAGCGGGTGCTCGAGCTGACCGGCTACTCGGCGGCTCTCGCCTCCGACGACACCCAGGAGAGCGAGGACCGGCTCGAGAACCTCGCCGAGCTGCTCGCCGCCGCCGCCGACTACGAGGCGCGCGAGAGCGCGCCCTCGCTCGCGGGGTTCCTCGACCGCGCCGCGCTGCTCTCCGACGCCGACCAGGTGAAGGACGACGCCCCGGTCACCCTCATGACCCTCCACGCGGCCAAGGGCCTGGAGTTCGAGACGGTCTTCCTGGTGGGGATGGAGGAGGGACTCCTGCCCCACTCGCGCAGCCTCGCGAGTGCGGAGGGGCTCGAGGAGGAGCGCCGTCTCGCCTACGTGGGGATGACGCGGGCCATGGAGAGGCTCCATCTCTCCTGGGCGCAGAGCCGGCAGGTCTTCGGGCAGAGGCGCCTCGCCGAGAAGAGCCGGTTCCTGGAGGAGATCGACACCGACGAGATCGAGATCACGGGAGCCCGCGCCTACGCCCGCACGGCGCCGCGCCGCGAGGAGCGCCCGCGAGAGTGGAAGGCCCCGAAGCTCCAGCCCCCGCCCGTGCCCCCCGGAGCCTTCGACGAGCTGCGCGCCGGTGTCCGCGTGCGCCATCCGCTCTTCGGCGTGGGGACCGTGCTGCGCCGGGACGGAGAGGGCGACGACCTGAAGCTGACCGTCTCCTTTCCCGCCGTGGGCGCCAAGAAGCTCGTGGCCCGCTACGCGGGTCTGGAGGTGGAGTAGGGCGAGAGGCGGCCGGCGGGCCGATCGAGACCTGGTGTGAGCTCCCCCAGGGCGCCGGCGCGAGCGGCTTCTCCGTCCCCGCTCGCGCCGGGGTCGCAATCAGGAGATGAACGCCGCGGGAACGTCGACCGGCTCGCGGGCTATCCCTTTGGCGCGATGTTCTGGATCACCCAGCGGCTGACCTGTCGCGGTCCGCTGCCCCCGCTGAGCTCGTACTTCCGCAGTGTCATGACGTAGGGCTGCACCTGTCCCGCGATCGTGAGGTCGACGTCCACCGTCTTGCTCACGACCTCGCCCGACAGGTTCGCCACGTCGTCCTGCTGGCCGACAGAGAGGGTGGCGTTGCGCTTCTCGCGCTCGAGCGCCGCCTTCGCCTTCCCGAGCTGCGTCTTCAGCTCGCGGTCCTTGTCATTGAACTGGGCCCACTTGTCGGCCACTTCCTTCAGGTTTCCCGGCACGGGCTTACCCGCCTTTTGCAGGTCCTTCACCTTGTCGATGTCGGAGTACTTCTCCAGGGAGTAGGCGCCGGCCGCCTTCTTGTTCGCCGCGAGCTCGGCCTCGAGGTCGGACACCTTCTTGGCGAGGTCGGGAAGGATGGCGGGGCTGCGGGTCTCGGGGCTGCTGCCTTTGATCTTCCAGGCGTCGACCTTCTTGTCGAAGGCGACCGCGGCGAAGCTGGTGAGGGTCGTGTTGTCGTTGGCCTTCAGGGCGTTGAAGTACTGGTCGATGACGCGCGTCTCCGAACCGCCGCAGGCCACGCTCAGGGCGGCCACGACCAGGACCGCTCCGAGGGCTGTTCCTCGAATGCTCATGGCTCCTCCTTAATCCTCGCCTTCCTCGCGCTCCGCCAGCCGGGCCACCGAGACCAGGTGGTCGCCCTCTTCGAGCTGGATGAGGCGCACCCCCTGCGTGTTCCGGCCGATGGTCGAGATATCTGCCGTGTTGAGGCGGATGATCATACCCTTTTCGGTGATGAGCATCACGTGTTCGTCGCCGCGGAGGAATTTGACCCCCACCACCGGCCCGTTGCGGCCCGTGGTCTTGATGTTGATGATCCCCTTCCCGCCCCGTGTCTGAAGCCGGTACTCGTCGAGCGCGGTGCGCTTGCCGTAACCGTTCTCGGTCACGGTGAGGAGCGTGCCCCCCTCCGCCACCACCTCGAGCGCCACCACCTCGTCCTTCTCCTCGAGCTCGATCCCCTTGACGCCGTAGGCGCTGCGGCCCATGGGCCGGACGTCCTCCTCGCTGAAGTGGATGCACATCCCCCCGCGGGTCCCGAGGAGCAGCTCGTCCTTGCCCGAGGTCGCCACCGCGTCGATGAGGAGGTCGCCCTCCTCCACGGAGAGGGCGATGATCCCGCTGGGACGTGGGTTCGAGAACGCGGAGAGCTCGGTCTTCTTGATGATGCCGTTGCGGGTGGCGAGGAGCACGTGTCCCCCCGACTCGAAGCTCTTGACCGCGCAGGAGGCCGCCATCTTCTCTCCGGGCTGGAAGGAGACGAGGTTGACGATCGCCTTGCCCTTCCCCTGCGGCCCCACGTCCGGGATCTCGTGGACCTTGAGCCAGTAGACCCGCCCGCGGTCGCTGAAGATCAGGATGTAGGAGTGGGTGGAGGCGATGAAGAGGTCGCTCACGAAGTCCTCGTCGCGCGTCTTCATCCCCACCCGGCCCCGCCCCCCGCGCTTCTGCGCGCGGTAGCTCGAGATCGAGGTCCGCTTGATGTAGCCGGTGTGGGTGATGGAGATCGCGACGTCCTCGTCCGCGATCAGGTCCTCCACCGCGATCTCGTCCACCGCTTCCCGGATCTCCGTCCGCCGCGGGTTTCCGTGGGCCTCGCTGATCTTCTTGAGCTCGTCCACCACGATGCCGTCGATCCGCTTCGGGGAGGCGAGGATGTCCTTCAGGTCGGCGATCGTGACCTTGAGCTCCTTGAGCTCGTCCTGGATCTTCTGGCGCTCGAGGCCGGTCAGCCGCTGCAGCTGGAGCTTGAGGATCTCGTCGGCCTGGATCTCCGTGAAGCTCCAGCGGGCGATGAGGCCCACCTTGGCGTCCGCCGGCGTCTTGGCGGCGCGGATGAGGGCGATCACCTCGTCCAGGTGGTCGAGGGCCTTCACGTAGCCCTCGAGGATGTGGGCGCGAGCCTCCGCCTTGCGGAGCTCGAAGGCGCTCCGGCGTCGCACCACCTGCCGGCGGAAGTCGAGGAAGAGCTCGCAGGCGTCGAGGAGGTTCAGCACCCGCGGCCGCTGGTCCACGATGGCGAGGAAGATCACCCCGAACGTGTCCTGGAGCGGCGTGTGCTTGTAGAGGTTGTTGAGGATGACCTGGCTCGGCTCGCCTTTCTTCACGTCGACGACGATGCGCATGCCCCGCCGGTCGCTCTCGTCGCGGACGTCCTGGATCCCCTTGATCTTCTCCTCGCGGGCGAGCTCGGCGATGCGCTCGATGAGCCGCGCCTTGTTGACCTGGTAGGGGATCTCGGTGACCACGATCATCTCGCGGTCGCCCTTGCGCGTCTCGATCTCCGCGCGCGCGCGCATCACGATGGAGCCGCGGCCCGTGCGGTAGGCGGAGCGGATGCCCGCGCGGCCGAGGATGAATCCGGCGGTGGGGAAGTCGGGGCCGGGGATCCTCTGCATGAGGCCCTCCAGCCGCTCGTCGGGGGTGAGGTCCGTGTTCCCCACGAGGAACACGAGCCCGTCCACGACCTCGCCGAGGTTGTGGGGCGGGATGTTGGTGGCCATGCCCACCGCGATCCCCGCCGCCCCGTTCACGAGGAGGTTCGGGAGGACGGTGGGAAGGACCGAGGGCTCGACCGAGCTGTCGTCGTAGGTGGGCGAGAAGTCGACGGTCTCTTTCTCGATGTCCTCCATCATGGAGGCGCCGAGGCGGGTGAGACGCGCCTCGGTGTAGCGCTGGGCGGCCGGGGGATCGCCGTCGACGCTGCCGAAGTTGCCTTGGCCGTCCACGAGCGGGGCCCGCATGTTGAACGGCTGGGCCATGCGCACGAGCGTGTCGTAGATCGCGGCGTCGCCGTGGGGATGGTAGTTCCCCATCACCTCGCCGACGATCTTGGCGCTCTTCCTGTAGGGCCGGCCGGGCTGCAGCCCCATCTGCTGCATGCCGTAGAGCACGCGACGGTTCGCGGGCTTGAGCCCGTCCCGCACGTCGGGAAGAGCCCGGCCGATGATGACGGACATCGCGTAGTCCATGTAGGACTGCCGCATCTCGTCCGCGATGTTGGTGGGAATCTTGTTCTGCGCGACCGGAGTGTCGTCGGCCATTCTAGATGTCCAGGTTCCTCACGTTGAGCGCGTTCTCCTCGATGAACTGCCGCCGCGGCTCGACCACGTCGCCCATGAGCGTCGTGAAGATGTTCTCCGCGACCTCCTCGTCCTCGAGGCGCACCTGGAGGAGCGTGCGCTTCTCCGGGTTCATGGTGGTCTCCCAGAGCTCCTCGGCGTTCATCTCTCCGAGGCCCTTGTAGCGCGAGATCGCGATCCCCTTCTTGCCTTCGGCGAGGATGTGGTGGACGAGGGCCTCCCGGTTCCTCACCACCGTCTCTCCGCCGTCGACCACCGTGAGCGGGGGCTGGTCGATCTCGCGGAGCTCCTCGTAGGCCGAGTAGAGCGCCTTGTACTCCGCGGAGGTGACGAAGGCGTCGCCCACCCGCACCTCGCGGGGCTGGCCGTCCAACGTCTCCTGCAGGACGATCTCGAAGACCCCGTGCTCCTCGTCCTTCTCGAGGAGCACGTCCGCGTGCGCGTCGCGCAGCGGCTTGATGAGGTCGAGGAGGCGCGCCTTGTCCGTGAACGCCTCCGCGTCCTTGATCTGGCCACGGAGGAGCCGCTCCGCGAGGGTGCGGGGGATCCCGCGCTTCTCGATGCGGTCGAGGAGCTTCGACACCGTGACCATCCGCTCCAGCAGCCGCTGGAGCTTCGGCCCCTCGAACTCCTGACCGGAGGCGAGCCGGATCTTCCGGTTCTCCACCGCGCGCTGCATCAGGAAATCGTCGAGCGCGTGCTCGTCCTTCAGGTACGTCTCGGACTTCCCGTGCTTCGCCTTGTACAGCGGGGGCTGCGCGATGTAGAGGTGGCCGCGCTCGATGAGCTCCTTCATCTGCCGGTAGAAGAACGTGAGGAGCAGCGTGCGGATGTGGCTGCCGTCCACGTCCGCGTCGCACATGATGATGATCCGGTGGTAGCGGAGCTTGGCCACGTCGAAGTCGTCGGCGCCCACCCCCGTTCCGAGCGCCGCGATCATGTTGCGGATCTCCTCGGAGGCGAGCGTCTTGTCGAGGCGCGCCTTCTCGACGTTCAGGATCTTGCCCCGCAGGGGCAGGATGGCCTGGAACGTGCGGTCGCGCCCCTGCTTGGCGGACCCCCCGGCGGAGTCGCCCTCCACCAGGTAGAGCTCGCAGCGCTCCGGGTTCCGCTCCTGGCACTCCGCGAGCTTGCCGGGGAGGCCGGCGCCGTCGAGCGCGCCCTTCCTCCGCGTGAGGTCGCGGGC
>JBKPBQ010000121.1:0-9942 GCA_046726955.1 Acidobacteriota bacterium | reverse complement strand
CCGTACATCGATGCGGCGTCCACCGCAGCGCCCGCCCCGACGAGCAGCTCGACCGACTCGAGGTCGCCGTACCGGGCGAACATCGTGAGCGGGCCCTCGCCGGTCTCGCGGTCCCGAGCGTTCGGGTCCGCGCCGAGGCGCAGGAGCGCGCGCACCATCGCGGGCTCGCGCACCGCGAAGAGCACCGTCCGGCCCGACGCATCGCGCGCGTTCGGGCTCGCCCCCCGCCGCACGGCCCGCGCGAGCGCCGTCTCGTCGTGGTCCTGAACCGCGCTCATCAGCGCCGCCCACTGCCGCTGCTCGGGCTCGCGGGAGTGACGCGTCTCGCTCATGTAGAGCATCGCCCCGAGGAGGCCGTGGCTGGCCAGGAAGAACGCGGCTCCGGCCGCGGCCGAGCGCCTCGCCCCGCCCACGAGGCGGCGCCGCGCCGCGGCCGCGCCGCCGGGGACGAGCCGGTTGATCATCCGGCCCCGCGCCACGAGTCCGCCGCGCTCGGCGGAGTAGACGCCCAGCGCGCAGACCTCGGCGCCGACCGGCACCGTCCGCTCGGTGAGCGTCGCGCCGTCGAGGTCGAGGTCCTCCCCCATCCTCCAGTCGGCACGCACGGCGCCGTCGTCGTCGGCGAGCGCGTCGTTCATCGCGTCCATGAGGCGAAACACGCGGGATCGCGGGATGACCGTTCCCGGGTTGGCGGCGAAGTAGGCGCGTATCCGGGCGCGATCGGTGGCGCGGGTCTTCGGGAACTCGTTCAGCATCGCGTACCCGAGGAGCCGGACGGCGCCAGACGTGGAGTCGATCCGGGAGGGGACGAGCGCGATCCCCGCGGCGTCGTGGACCTCGCGAGTCTCGCTCTTCCCATCCGACGCCGTCGTGTTCGTGTGGGACACGTCGTACTCGTAGGCGACGCACGGCGTCCCGCTGAACGGCGCTTCGAGGGGCGCTCCGAACGGACGGATGCGGCCGATGGCGGCAACGAGCTGCCCGTCCTCGAAACGCTCCCCGGCTTCCGCCCGCCGGACGACCGCCGCGTCCCGCGACGACTGCCAGAGGCTTCCGAGCGAGCCCAGGAAGACGGCGGCGAAGACCGAGCCCAGGAAGGCGGCGATCGCGTTGCCGGGCCACTCGAAGTACCGCGAGAGCACGACGAAGTACACGACGCCCAGGATGGCGAGGAGGGCGAGCGACAGCAGGCAGGCGCGGGTGAGCACCGGAGGTCGCTACAACCCCAGGTAGTCCAACCAGTCGACGACCGCCGCCAGGATCTCCGCCTCGACCTGCGCGGCCGTGCGACCCGTGCTCTTCGGCACGCCGAACGAATGATCGCCGCCATCGACGGAATGGAAGCGGGCCCGCGCACCCAGACGCCCGAGCACCGATTGCAGCAGGTCCGGCCGGGCGAAGGCGTCCCGCGTTCCCTGCACGAACAGCATCGGCGCCGTGATCCGGTCGAGGTGGGCGTCTCGAAGCTTCTGCGGCTGGCCCGGCGGATGGAGCGGGTAGGCCAGGAAGACGAGTCCGTCCGCGGGAGCGCCCGCCGCCACCACCTGGGAGGCGATCCGGCCCCCCATCGAGCGGCCGCCGTGGACGAGCCGCTCGGCGCCGAGGACGGTCCGGGCGTGCTCTCCGACCGCGCGGGTCGTGGCCTCGAGCACGGCCGGGGGGTCGGGCCTGCGCTGGCGGCGCTCCGAGTACAGGAAGTTGTAGAGGACGACGCGCCGGCCGGTCGCCGCGAGCGCGTCGGCGAGGCGCACGAGCGACGCGTGCCGCCGGTTGCCCCCCGCTCCGTGGCCGAGGACGAGTGTCGTCGGCCCCTCGCCGTGGACCGAGGCGCCCACCTCCCCGCCCGGGGTCTCGATGCGGATCTCCCCCATCGGCCCGAGCATAGCAGCGGACCTCCGGCGCGGCCCGCGAGTGGTACACTCAGCCGGAAAAGGTAAGAGCACCGAGCGTGTACGAAGCCTGGTACGGCCTCGCCGAGAAGCCGTTCAACCTCACTCCAGACCCCAAGTATATGTACCTCTCGCGGCGGCACGCCGAGGCCTTCGCCCACCTGGAGTTCGGGCAGCGCGAGCGCGGCGGCTTCATCCTCCTCACCGGCGAGGTGGGGACGGGCAAAACGACGCTCGCCCGCTACTTCCTGGGCAAGCTCCCTGACAATACCGCGACGGCGGTCGTGGTCTACCCGGCCCTCACCGCCGCCGAGCTCCTGCGCGCCATCCTCGACGACCTCCACGTGCCCTCGGCGAGCACGTCCCTCAAGGACCTCGTGGACGGGCTGCACGCCTTCCTGCTCGAGGCGCGGGCCGCGGGCCGCAACGTGGTCCTGCTCATCGACGAGGCCCAGGCGCTCGCCGCGGAGGTGCTCGAGCAGGTCCGGCTCATCTCGAACCTCGAGACCGACACCGAGAAGCTGATCCAGATCGTGCTCCTCGGCCAGTCGGAGCTGCGCGAGCTGCTGGCGCGGCGCGACCTCCGCCAGCTCGCCCAGCGCGTGACCGCCCGCTACCACCTCGACGGCCTGTCGCGCACGGAGACGGAGGAGTACATCCGCCACCGCCTGCAGGTCGCGGGAGGCGAGGGCAAGGTCCGGCTGACCATGGCCGCGCTCAACACCGTCCACGAGCTCTCCGGCGGGATCCCCCGCATCATCAACCTCGTCTGCGACCGGTCGCTCCTCGCCGGCTACGTGGCGGCCACGCGCACGATCACCACGGACATGGTCCGCCGGGCCGCCGCCGAGGTGCGCGGCGAGGAAGCGCAGCGGCGCTGGAGGCCGCGCGTCGGCACGCTCGTGGGCTCGGGAGCCGTGATCGCGGGAGCGCTCGCGGGGGCCCTGCTCATTCCGAAGACCTTCTCCGCCCCGCCCGTGCCCGCGCCGGCGCCGACGACACCCCCGCCGACCACAGTCGCGGCGGCTCCCAGCCCCTCCCCCGCGCCGCCCTTCTCGGAACGGCTGGAGACGGGTGTCCTCGAGAGCGATCGCCTGGCTTCGTTCCGCCACGCGCTCGCCCGCGTGGAGAGCCTGTGGGACCGCTCGAACCTGCAGCGCACGGGTCTGCGCACCAACCTCGAGCAGATCCGGCGCCTCGACCTCCCCGCCGTCCTGGAGATGTTCCACCCCGGACGGAAGGACACGTGCTTCGTCGCCCTCGTGGGCCTCGAGGGCGACACCGCGATCGTGACGCTCGGCGACCGCCCTCCCCTGCGCGTGCCCGCCGCCCAGCTCGACCAGCTCTGGACGCGCGAGGCGATCTTCCTCTGGCCCGACGAGGGGCGTCTCCTCGCCGACCCGCGGAAGGCCGAGGCGTGGGCTCGCGACACCCTCGATCGGCTCGGCTACATGCGCGGTCCCAGCCTCGCGCTCGCCCTCGAGGAGTTCCAGCGCGACTCGCAGCTCATCGCCGACGGCGTCGTGGGCACGCGCACGCTCATGACGCTCTACAGCCGGGGCTCCGACGCGCGGCCGCGGCTCAAGAGCGGGGACGCGTCCTCGTGAGCCTCATCTTCGAGGCCCTGAAGAAGCTCGAGCGCGAGAAGGAATCGCCCGACCGCGGCGTCGTCGTGGTGGCGCCGGGGCCGTGGGGCGAGCGCGAGCCGCGCTCCCGGTCCCGCACCGCGGCGGCCATCGGTCTCGTTCTCCTCGGGCTCGGCCTCGCCGCCTTTGCGCTGCGGCCGCGGGAGAAGGCTCCGGAGCCGGCCTCCGCCGCGCCGACGTCGCAACCGCCGGCGACGCTGGCCGCCGTACCTAACGAGCCGCCCGTCGCCCGTCGATCGGAGGAAGACGTTCCACCTCCGCCGTCGCGGCTCGTCGTCCCCACTGCTCAGCCGCCGCGGGCCGCCGCCGCGCCCGAGACGGTCGAGCTCACGCCGCCGCCCGAACCCGTCGTCTCCCACGAGCCGGAGTTCCGCCTGAACGCGATCAGCTCGCGCGAAGGCCAGCCCGTCGCCCTCCTCAACGACCGGCTCGTCCGCGAGGGAGACATGTTCGGGGGCGTGCGCGTCCTCCACATCGGCGAGGACTACGTGGAGATCGAGGTCAAGGGCGAGCGGCGGACGATCCGCTTCTAGCCGGCGCTCGGTCCCGCGCGACTCACGCGGACTATCCACTTCCTGGTTCGCCGGTGCATGAGCGCCGGATGGGCGTCGCTCGTCCGAACACGCGACATCAGTCTGGAACGGCGGCGCGGCCGCTCGTCTAAGTCGTTGTTTCTCTCGTTCATCCGGGTGGCGCAGTCCTTGCTCTACGGGGCCGCGAGGAACCGCGATCGACATGACCGAGTCCAAGGAGGCGGCCGCGACGCAAGGTTCCATAGCCGAGATGGACAAGCGTCGGGCCCAGAGACGGAAGCTGCCGTTCGGGCGGACCGCCCTGCTCGAGGTCGCCGGCGAGACGCACGTCGTGGCCCTCGTGGACCTGAGCATCACCGGCGCCTATCTCGCCATGCGCTCCGCCGTCCCCAGGGACTCCCCGCTCCGCCTGAGGATCCGGATCCCCCGGGCGGGCGAGATGGCGCTGCCTTGCGAGCTCGTCCGCGAGACCGGCGACGATCCCGCGCAGGGCCGCCGCGCCGGGATCGGCGTGCGCTTCCTGAAGCTCGACGAGGCGACCACGACCCGGCTCGCCGCGTTCGTCGCCGAGCGAGGGAGCCCCTTCGGCGGCTGAGCCGCGCTAGCATACCCGGATGCAACGGCTGCACCTCCGCAGCCATACGCCGGAGAGCCTCGTCGCGGCCTGGCCGGATCTCGATCCGGCCCTCGCCCGGCGCCTCGTCCAGCGCGTGGTCGGCGAGGACCGCGACGACCTCGACGGCATCCGCGGCCTCGGCGCTGCTGCCCGCCGGAAGATCGAAGACGCGAGCCGCACCACCCGGCTGGAGGTCGTAGACCGGCGGCGGAGCGCCGTCGATCCGTTCGTGAAGTATCTCTTCCGCTCCGGCGACGGCCAGGTCTTCGAGACGGTCCGGATCCCGCTCCTCCACCCGCGCTGGAGCGTGTGCGTCTCCTCCCAGGTCGGGTGCGCTCTGGGCTGCGCGTTCTGCGAGACCGGCCGCGTGGGCTTCCGCCGCAACCTCGAGCCGTGGGAGATCGTCGAGCAGGTCCTCACGGTGCGCCGCGAGGGACCCGAGCGGCCCGTGACCGGCGTCGTCTTCCAGGGCCAGGGAGAGCCCTTCCAGAACTACGAGAACGTGATGCGCGCGGCCGCCGTCCTCCGCCATCCCTGCGGCGGGCGCATCCGCGGCGACCGGATCACGATCTCGACGGTGGGCCTGCTGCCGGAGATCGAGCGCTACGCCGAAGAAGGCCATCCCTACCGCCTCATCCTCTCCCTGACCTCCGCCTTCTCCGAGAAGCGCACGGCCCTCGTGCCGATCAACGCGCGCTACGACGTCGCCGCCCTCGCCGCGGCGATGTGCCGCCTCGCGGACCGGCAGGGCGGGCCGGTGAACGTGGCCTGGGTCCTGATGGCCGGCGTGAACACGGGGGACGACGAGGCGCGGGAGCTCGGCCGCCTGTTCGCGGGCCGACGCGTTCGGCTCTCCGTGATCGACGTCAACGACCCCACGGGACGGTTCGCGCGGGCCTCGGACGAGGAGCGGAGCCGTTTCTTCTCCGCCCTCGCCGACAACGGGATCGGCTTCGTCCGCCGCTACTCCGGCGGACCGGACATCCACGCCGCCTGCGGCATGCTCGCGGCGAGCCGGCGGGGCGGAAGCGCCCTCGCCGGCGGCGCGGGGGCGGCCTGAAGGCGCGAGCCCGCCGCGCCGACGAGCCGGGCGCGATCGACGAGGCCGCGCGTCTCCTGCGCGAGGGCGGCCTCGTGGCTTTCCCCACCGAGACCGTCTACGGCCTGGGGGCGAACGCGCTCGACGTCCGCGCGGTGGCGCGCGTCTTCGAGGCGAAGGCGCGGCCCTCCTTCGATCCGTTGATCGTGCACGTCGCGCACCCGTCCGCGCTGCCGCACGTGGCCGTGCCCGAGCCGCGCGCGGAGGCGCTCGCGGCGCGCTTCTGGCCCGGGCCGCTGAGCCTCGTCCTCCCGCGGCAGCCGACCATCCCCGACCTCGTCACCGCCGGCCTCGAGTCCGTCGCCGTGCGCGTGCCCGACCATCCGGCCGCGCTCGCCCTTCTCCGCGCCGCGGACACGCCAGTGGCGGCGCCGAGCGCGAACCCTTTCGGGTACGTGAGCCCGACCACCGCCGAGCACGTACTCGAGCAGCTCGGCCAGAAGGTGGATCTCGTGCTGGACGGCGGCCCCTGTCGAGTGGGCGTCGAATCCACCATCCTGTCGCTCCTTGCGGAGACACCGGTTCTCCTCCGGCCTGGCGGCGTTTCCCGCGAGGAGCTCGAGCAGGCGCTGGGTCGGACGGTTGATGTGGCGCCGTCGACCGATCGGCCGATCGCCCCGGGTCAGCTGTCGCGTCACTACGCCACACGCTCGCCGCTCCGGATCCTGGAAGGGCCGGCGGGGCCGGCGCCTGGAGCGAGAGTGGGACTTCTCGCTCAGCAAGCACCCCGGGAGGATCTAGGCTACGCCGCCGTCGAGGTCCTCGCACCCGACGGCCGGCTCACGACCGCGGCTCAGAGCCTCTTCGCGGCACTCCGCCGGCTCGATGCGCTCACGCTCGACCTGATCCTGGCCGAGCCCTGCCGCGAAGAGGGACTCGGCCGCGCCATCATGGACCGGCTGCGCCGCTGCGCAGCCCGATCGTAGTGTTACGGAGCGCGCGAAGCGAGTGCCGCGCGCCCTGCCAGCACGCGACTTCAGTTACGAGACACCAGGGCTAGTCTCGGGCGGCTCGGGCGGCCAGGAGGTCCCGGAGCCGTCCCTCCAGGGAGGCCGACACCGCCGTGAACCGGACGGAGTAGATCTCGTCGCTCTCCTCGCGCACCTCCACGACCTTCGCGTAGAGCTCGAGGACCTTGCCGTCCGGTGTCGGCAGCTCGAAGCGCAGGGAGCTCAACGGCCGCAGCCGACGCGACGCGCGCAGCACGGCCCCGCGCACGCCGAGCTCCACGAACGTCCCCTCGAGGCTCTCGCCCTCGAGGAACTTCCCCTCCAGGAAACGGTAGCGGACGGCGAGCGGCGGGTCGAGCACGACCGGGCGATCCTCCACCGCGGGAAGGCGCAGCGCGAACTCCCCGCCGATGCCTTGCACGTCGTAGGCCACGATCGGATCGCGCGTTCCCTTGGCTTCGATGAGCAGGCGCTCTCCGACCTGCACGTCCGGCCCCGCCTCCCGCAGCGCCGCCTCCGAGATCAGGATCTGCCCGCCCACCGCGAACGACTCGATGCGGCTGGCGGCGTTCACGGGCGGGCCCACGACGCCGTACTTGGCCCGGCGCTCCGAGCCGATGTTGCCCACGACGACCTCGCCCGTGTGCACGGCCAGGCCCATCTCCAGCCGGGGGAGGCCCTGCTCCTCGTTGCTGCGGTTCAGCTCGCGCAGCGCCAGCTGCATCGACACGGCGCAGGCCACCGCGCGGCGGGCGTCGTCGGGCCGCGACAGGGGGGCGCCGAAGATCGCGAGGATCGCGTCGCCCACGAACTCGTCGATCATCCCGCGCTGCGCGAAGATCACGTCCGCCATCGTGCCCAGGTAGGAGTTGAGGAGGCGCACCACCTGCTCCGGCCGCAGGTCCTCGGAGAGCGCGGTGAATCCGCGGAGGTCGGACATGAGGATCGTGACCTTGCGCTGCTCGCCCCCGAGGAGGAGCCCCTCGGGCGAGCTCAGGATCGCCCGCACCACCTCGTCGCTCAGGTAGCGGCCGAACGTGGCCTGGATGAACCGATTCCGCACCTCGAGGTCCTGCGCGAGCCTCCGCGTCTCCTCGCGCTCGCGCTTCAGGGCGAGCTGGGCCTCCAGCCGCGCCATCACCACCGGGAAGTCGAAGGGCTTGGTGACGTAGTCGTTGGCCCCGAGCTCCATGGCCTCGATGATCTCGCGGGCCGAGGTGCGCGCCGTGGCCATGATCACGGGCAGCGCCGACGGCGAGTAGCGCTCGCGCACCGAGCGCAGCACGTCCAGCCCCGAGATCCCCGGCATCATCAGGTCCAGGAGCACGGCGTCGAAAGGCTCCTCCGCCACGCGGCGGAGCGCGGCGATCCCGTCCTCGGCCGTGGTCACCTCGAACCCGCGCGCCCCCAGCCGGAGCTCCAGGAGCTTGCGGATCTCCTCCGTGTCGTCCACCACGAGGAGGCGGGCCGGGCTCGTGGCCGCGGCGGGCGCCGGCTCCGGAGGGCGCGTCGAGGCGTCCAGCCAGCGCAACGCCTCGCGGGCGGCGCCGCGGAGCTCGGCGAGCCGCGTCTGCAGCTCGCGCGGGAGCGAGTCCGTCTCGTCGAGGAGCCGGCCGCCCTCGCTCGCTATCTTCTCGAGCAGCGCGCGGAGGCCCAGGTCGCGACGGCCGCCCGCATCGTCTCCCGGGCCGGGCATCGCCGCTGCGCTCTAGCGCGCACCTTCCACGAAAGCCGCCCGCCGCCGGTCGAAGCGATAGGCCCGCCCTTCCACGGCCAGGTGGAAGTTCGGGACGTGACGAGCGTAGCGGCGCTGGGCGGCGCGGATCTCGGTGTCGGGGAGCGAGGGACCGTGGTGGCCGGCGAGGATGAGCGTGCGCGGGAAGGCCGCGGCCATGCGCGAAGCGTGCTCCTGCGAGCCGTGGCCGTGCGCGTGGTGGCGCGCGTGCAGCCAGTGCGCGTCGTACACGGCGATGTGGGCGCCTTCGAGGAGCTTCGCCTCCATGGTGCGCGTTCCCGCGTGGGGCTCGTGGTCGGAGATGTAGGCGACGCAGGCCCCGTCGGGAGCGGTGATCCGGAACCCCACGGTGTCGAGCCACTCGCGCGACTGCTCGTCGCCGCTGTAGTGGTAGAGCGGCTCCGTGCGGATCTCGAAGCCCGCCCGGAGGCGGGCGTCGCCGGGCTCGATCTCCTCCCACGAGACCCGGCACCCCGTATTGGCGGCGAGGAGCTCGAGGGTGACGTAGAGCGGGTGGGCGTAGGCCGTGCGGATCGCCTGCAGGGCCTGCGCGGTGCCGAGGAGGGTGACGTCGAGCCCGCGATTCTTCTCCCAGAACCACTCGGCGTCCTTGAGCCCCTCCCAGTGGTCGAGGTGGGCGTGGCTCACGAGGACGTGTACGCGGAGCACGCGGCGCAGCGCCGCCCGACGGTGCACGGCCGAACCGAGGGCGAGTATGCCGCGGCCCGCGTCGATGACGAGCAGATCCCGTCCGTGCAGGATCGAGTAGCAGGACGTGTTGTTGCCGATGGCCGATCGGGAAGAGGCGAAGCTGCGCGAACCGCGGCAGCCCCACACCTCGAACTCCGTGGCGGGCAACGGTCGGGGCGGACCGGGCATTCAGGCTTCGGACCGGGGGAATCGTACCAGAGAAAGCGGCTCAGAGCCCGGCGCGCGCCCGCGCCTCCGCGGCCACGACGGCGATCGTGGGCCCGAAGGCGGCGAAGCGCTGGTCCTGCGTCTGGCCCCTGCGGAAGCGCACGTAGATCTGGGCCGCGATCACGGCCAGCCGGTAGAGGCCGAGCACGTGGTAGTAAGCGATCCGCGAGACGTCGCGTCCCGAGCGCTCCGCGTAGCGGCGCACGAGCTCCTCCCGCGCGGGAAAGCGGGGATCCGCGGGCATCATG
The DNA here is from genome assembly GCA_046726955.1 of Acidobacteriota bacterium. GTDB lineage: Bacteria > Acidobacteriota > Vicinamibacteria > Fen-336 > Fen-336 > CAVPGH01. The sequence goes on along the minus strand of JBKPBQ010000121.1, from coordinate 308 downwards.
GCCGTGGCGCGGAGCGGCGCGGGGTCGCCCGGCTCCGACCAGTAGGTGAGGAGCGCTCCGAGGTCGGACAGCGGGTCGCCGAGCGTGCACATGTCCCAGTCGAACACGGCGACGAGGCGCCCGGGGTCGGCGGCGGCCAGCATCACGTTGTCGAGCTTGTAGTCGTTGTGGACGAGAGTTGCCGGTCCTTCTTCCGGGAGGTTCGCGGCGAGCCAGGCGTGCACGGCGTCCATGTCCGGCACGTCGTCGAGCCGCGCCTTCTCCCATCGCCCGCGCCAGCCCTCGACCTGCCGGGCCACGAAGCCGGC
>JBKPBQ010000120.1:0-3394 GCA_046726955.1 Acidobacteriota bacterium | reverse complement strand
AGTCAGCAGTGACCATTTTGATACGGGTTGCCCCTAACTTTCTGCAGCGATTCGGGTAGTCGAGATCCAAAAACGCACGTAGTGCAGTAGACTGGTCGGTACCGATGAACTCGGCAACCCTCGAGGGCCGTGCCCTCCTCGACCAGGTCAGCAGCGAGCTCGACGGAACGCGTGTGGACGAGGCGATGGACCACCTCGTTCGCGGGCTCCGCAGCCTTCGCGAGAAGGTGCCGTCGCTCGAGTGGGAGGCCTTTTGCCGCACGGAGTGCGTTAGCCACCCGGTACGCTTCAAGGTCCACCAGGATCCCCTCACGGAGCGGGCCTTCTTCAAGCCTCGCGGCTATCCCGGCGACGCCGTGCTCCTGGACCTCTTCCTGGGCGCGGACAGCGTCCAGCCCTACATCGAGGACGCCACGGAGCTCGGCCAGAAGATCTATCGCTACACGTCGAGCGCGACCGCGGCGCGCGCCCTCCGCCGGCGGAAGGAGATCCTCGCCACCTTCATCGACCGCGTGTCCGACTCCACCGAGCCCGCCTCGATCATGACGCTCGGGTGCGGGCACCTGCGGGAAGCCGAGATCTCGGCGGCGGTGCAGCGGCGCAAGGTCGCGCGCTTCCTCGCCGTGGACCGCGACGCCGACAGCCTCCGCGTCGTCCGTGAGAAGTTCGGGCCGCTGGGTGTGGAGACGGCGGAGAGCACGGTCAACGAGCTCATCGAGATAGCACCCCAGCTCGGCACTTTCGATCTCGTCTACGCCGCCGGCCCCTACGACCACCTGAACCGCTGGGTGGCCACGCGCCTCACCGAGGCCCTCTTCAAGACGGTGCGGCCGGGCGGGCTGCTCCTCGTCACCAACTTCGTGCACGGCATCCGCGACGTCGGCTACCTCGAGGCGTTCATGGACTGGCACCTCAACTACAGGAACGCCGCCGACATGTTCGCGCTCTCCTCGACGCTGCCGGAGGGAGAGGTCGCGGACCGCCGCACCTTCGCCGAGGAGAGCGGCGGCATCGTCTTCCTCGCCGTCCGCCGGCGCTAGCTCCCGCCTTGACGGGCGGAAAGCCGCCGCCCGTATACTGGATGTCTCACCGATGAACGTGCCCGAACGAAGGGTCTACTCGCCGGAGCGGCTCCGGCTCGTCCTGATCCTCCTCAGCCTCGTCACCCTCCCCGTGGTGATCGGCGCCTCCGTCTTCATCTACTACTACGTGCGTTTCGGCGTGATGGTGGACCGGCGCCTCCAGGGCGAGCGCTGGATGGTGCCCTCGCGGATCTACGCGCGCCCGCTCGTCCTCACGGAGGCGCTCCCGCTCTCCGCGCGCGACCTCGTGAAGACGCTGAACGACCTCAAGTACGAGCAGGTCCGGGAAAGCACGCCCCAGCCGGGACAGTTCCTCGTCGGGGACAAGGCCCTCGTCTTCTTCCCCCGGCCCATCCCGGGGTCCGCCGACGAGCCGCTCGCGATCGTCTTCGACAAGGACAAGGTGAAGGAGATCCGCGGGGTCAAGTCCAAGAGGAAGTACACGGAGCAGGCCCTCGAGCCCGAGCTCATCACCTACCTCTTCGACGAGAGCCGCGAGAAGCGCCGGCACGTGAAGTACGAGGAGCTCCCCGACCACCTCGTGAAGGCGGTGCTCGCCATCGAGGACCGCCGCTTCTTCAGCCACCCGGGCCTCGACCCCTTCCGTATCCTGGGCGCGGCGCTAAGGAACATGCGCGCGGAGAGCTACCTGCAGGGCGGCAGCACGATCACGCAGCAGCTCTGCAAGAACTTCTTTCTCACCCCCGAGCGCACGCTCAAGCGCAAGGTGCAGGAGGCGATCCTCGCCTTCGTACTGGAGCGCCACGCGAGCAAGCAGGACATCCTCGAGCTCTACCTGAACGAGATCTACCTCGGGCAGGCGGGCTCGTTCAGCATCAACGGCGTGGGCCAGGCCGCTCGGCTCTACTTCCACAAGGACGTGTCGAACCTGGCCCTCACGGAGTCCGCGTTCCTCGCCGGGCTCATCCAGTCCCCGAACCCGTACAACCCGTATCGCCACCCCCAGCGGGCCACGGAGCGCCGCAACGTGGTGATCCGGGCCATGAACGACGCGGGCTACATCGACAGCCCTACGATGGACAGCTCGCTCGCCGCGCCCCTCCGGGTGGAGAAGGGCAGCCTCGACACCGCCGACGCTCCCTACTTCGTGGACCTCGTGCGCGCGCAGCTCGCGCAGCGCTACGACCCCAAGGACCTCACCACCCAGAACCTCTCCATCCACACGACGCTCGACCTGCGCCTGCAGGCGATCGCCCAGAACGCGCTCGAGAAGGGGCTCGACAACGTCGAGAAGATGATCAAGAGGAAGGAGCACCCGCCCGTGCAGGGGTGCCTCATCGCCCTCGATCCCGTCTCCGGCAACCTCGTCGCGCTCGTGGGCGGGCGGTCCTACGGGGCGAGCCAGTACAACCGCGTGACCCAGGCCCGCCGCCAGCCGGGGAGCACGTTCAAGCCCTTCGTCTACCTCGCGGCCTTCGAGGCGACGTTCGAGGACCCCGCGCTGCCTCCGATCACTCCGGCCACCGTCGTCGAGGACACGCCGTCCGTCTTCTTCTACGAGGACAAGGAGTACATGCCCGAGAACTACGAGGACAAGTACCTCGGGTACGTGACGCTCCGCAGGGCGCTCGCCAACAGCCTGAACGTGGCCACGGTCAAGGTCGCGGAGATGGTGGGCTACGAGCGCGTGGCCGACCTGTGGTCGAAGAAACTCAAGATCGGCGCTCCCATCAAGCCCTATCCCGCGCTCGCCCTCGGGTCCTTCGAGGTCACGCCCTACGAGATGGCGATCGCCTACAACGTGCTCGCCAACGGCGGGCTCAAGGTGGAGCCGGTCACCGTCCTCCGCGTGACCGACGACCAGGGTCGGACGCTCGAGCAGCCGCGCGCGCCCGCGCCGCCGCGTGTCGCCCACGAGGAGTCCGTCTTCCTCGTCACGAACATGCTGCGAAGCGTCCTCAACGAGGGGACGGGAGCGGCCTCACGCGCCCAGGGCTTCTCGCTCGACGGCGCCGGAAAGACGGGAACGACGAACGACCTTCGCGACGCCTGGTTCGCCGGCTACACCCCCGACCTGCTCGCCGTGGTGTGGGTGGGATTCGACGACACCACGCCGATCGGCCTGCCGGGCTCGCGGGCGGCGCTGCCCATCTGGGTCGAGTTCATGAAGGAGGCGCTCGCCGGCACCAAGGCCCAGCGCTTCCTGCCGCCGATGGAAGGGATCGTCTTCGTGGACATCGACAAGGAGACGGGGCTGCTCGCGACGCCGTCCTGCCCGAAGGTGATCTCCGAGGCCTTCATCGCGGGCACGGAGCCCCAGGAGCGTTGCTCGGCGCACTGAGGCCCCGCAA
>JBKPBQ010000119.1:0-2994 GCA_046726955.1 Acidobacteriota bacterium | reverse complement strand
GCCCTGGACCAGGTCCGGGAGGCGGTGGCCCGGGCCGCGCCGACCAACGCCACCGTCCTCATCATCGGCGAGAGCGGGGCGGGCAAGGAGCTGGTGGCCCGCGCCATCCACCGCAACAGCCTGCGCAAGGACGAGGAGTTCGTGCAGGTGAACTGCGCGGCCATCCCCGAGGAGCTGATCGAGAGCGAGCTGTTCGGCCACGAGAAGGGGTCGTTCACGGGGGCCACCGAGAAGCAGATCGGCAAGTTCGAGCTGGCCCACAAGGGCACCATCTTCCTCGACGAGGTCGGGGACATGAGCCTGCGCACCCAGGCCAAGGTCCTGCGCGTGCTGCAGGAAGGCGAGGTCGAGCGCATCGGCTCGCAGAAGACGATCCAGGTGGACGTGCGCGTGATCGCCGCCACCAACAAGAAGCTCGAGGAGCTGATCGAGAAGGGGGAGTTCCGCGAGGATCTCTACTTCCGGCTCTCCGTGGTCCCCATCCGCGTCCCGCCGCTGCGCGAGCGGGCGGACGACGTGCCGCCGCTCGTCGAGCACTTCGTCTCGCAGTTCTGCGCGGAGAACAACTTCCGCAAGCCCACGTTCAGCCCCGCGGCGATCGACGCGCTCAAGCGACACTCCTGGCGCGGCAACGTCCGCGAGCTCAAGAACGCCGTCGAGCGCCTGCTCATCATGGTGGAGGGCGACGAGATCCGGCCGGAGCACCTCGCGGAGGTGCTGCGCCGGCCCGGCGAGGAGCCGGCCCCCGCCGCCGCCGGCACGCTCCGCGACTTCAAGGAGGCCTCCGAGCGGTCGTTCCTCGTGGGCAAGCTCAAGGAGAACGGCTGGAACATCTCCGCGACCGCCGCCGCCATCGGCACGCCGCGGTCGAACCTCTACAAGAAGCTCGAGCAGTACGAGATCAGCCAGGAGAAGGACGGGTAGGTCTCGTCTCGTCTGCGGGTCGCGATGAGACCGGCGCAGCCTTTTTGGCTCGGACCGGGCGGGTCGCAGTCGTGCTAGAGTGCCCGCGCCAGATCGGGGTGTCCACGAGGACGACGATCAGGCGAAGGCAGTGACGCTGGAGGTCGGCCTGCAGAGGCTGCCGGACGGCGCGAGCTCCCCCACGCCCGTGCTTCCCGGCATGCCGGCCAGGCGGATCGAGGTGCGCATCACGATCGGCAGCGACCAGAGAGTCGGTCGGTAGGCCCTCGCCCCAGGGAGCTTTATCCATGAAGAGAACTCTCGTCGTGTTCGGCGGGCTCGCCGTCTGGCCGCTCGTTGCGCTCGCCCAGACCCAGACCGACCCCGTCGAGGTGCCGGCCCCGGAGATCGCGGCGCTCGGCGAGACCTCCGACCTTCTTGCTTCCGAAGGCCGGCTCGCGTCGGGGCAAGCCGCGCAGCCGTCTCCCAGTACAGACCTCCTGACCAGGACTGGGCGTCTCGCCCGGTGGGGCTTCAACGTGAGCATGGGCGCCCTGACCGCAAGCGGCTACTTCAGCTCACTCCTCAGGACGCCGGTTTCCGGGGAGATGAACGTCTTCCGCACGCGAGGTCCATGGCGCTTCGGCGGAGGCGTCAGTTTCGGATCCTTCAAGATGAAGGATCCGTACTACAACAGTCTGGAATGGGGCTTCCTGCAACCCTACCTCTCTGCGACCCGCATGCTGCGCACGGAAGGAAGCTTCCGTCCCTACCTCCAGGTGCGCGGCGGCCTGGCCCGGCTCCACCCGCGCAGCCACCTCGTGGCACGCTGACCTTCGCGGCCGGCACCACGGCCCGGACGATCCCGGTGACCATCAACGGCGACACCACCTACGAGCCCAACGAGACGTTCACCGTGAGCCTCTCCGGCCCCGTGAACGCGACGCTCGGAACCGCGCACGCGGTGGGCACGATCACGAACGACGACGCCGTCCCGACCCTGTCCATCAACGACGTCACGGTCACAGAGCCGAACACGGGCACCGTGAGCGCGACCTTCACCGTGCGCCTCTCTGCCGCCAGCAGCCAGGCGGTCACCGTAGCCTGGGCCACCGCGAACGGGACCGCGACCGCGGGCTCCGACTACGTAGCGTCTTCGGGCACGCTCACCATCCCCGCGGGGTCCCTCTCCCGCACGCTCTCGGTGGCCGTGAACGGCGACACCGCGCACGAGCCGAACGAGACCTTCTCCGCGAACCTCTCGTCCCCCGTGAACGCGACGATCGCGGACGCCCAGGGGATCGCGACCATCAACGACAACGACGCCCTCCCCGTGCTGTCGATCGGCAACGTGACGGTGGCGGAGGGCAACGCGGGGACGACGAGCGCGGTCTTCGGCGTGGCCCTCTCCGCGCCGAGCACCCAGACCGTCACCGTCCAGTACGCGACCGCGAATGGGACGACCGTCGCGGGCAGCGACTACACGGCCGCCTCCGGCACCCTGACCCTCGCCGCCGGGACGACCAGCCAGATGATCGCCGTGGCCGTGGCCGGCGACACCGCGACCGAGGCCAACGAGACGTTCACAGTGAACCTGTCCGCGCCCGTGAATGCGACGATCGGGGACGGCCAGGCTCGGCATGATCACCAACGACGACCTGGCCTCGAGCCTGCCCAATCTCTCGATCAACGACGTGACCGTGACCGAGGGCAACGCGGGGGTGGTGAGCGCCGTCTTCACGGTCAGCCTGTCCGCGCCCAGCACCCAGGGCATCACCGTCAACTTCGCAACCGCGAACGGGACCGCGACCGCGGGCAGCGACTACGTGGCGCTCTCGGGCACGCTCAGCTTCGCGGCGGGGACGACGACCCGGAACATCAACATCTCGGTCGCGGGCGACGGGGTCATGGAGGCGAGCGAGACCTTCTTCGTGAACCTCTCGGCGCCCGTGAACGCGAACCTGGTGCGGGCCCGGGGGACGGCGACCATCACGAACGACGACACGACGCCCCCGCCTTCGGTCAGTGTGAACGTCACGACCGCCACCCCTGGCCAGACGGTCACGGTCACCGTCGCGAACGGGCCAGGCA
>JBKPBQ010000118.1:0-2792 GCA_046726955.1 Acidobacteriota bacterium | reverse complement strand
GTCGGGGTGGGCATCGCATCCTCCGGGCGAGAGGGTCAGGACACGCCCAGTCTACATTCGGTCCTTTGCGGCGCTCTACGCCGGGCGCTCATCCACGGGGGCCGACGCTGCCCGACCCTCAGCGAAAGCTGGCGACGCTCGCCTCGGTCAACGTCAACCTTCGGCCGCGCGAGGCTGCGAGCTCCGGCGGGGCGATGACGGCTCGGCCGCCTCCCGCGGCCTTCGCCCGATAGAGAGCGGCGTCCGCGGAGCCGAGCAGGCCGTCCGACTCCGCGTCCATCGTCGGCTTCAGCTCCGAGATGCCGATCGAGACCGCGAGCGGCTCGTCGAGCCGGTGCCGGCATCCCCCCACCTCGGCGAGGATTCTTTCCGAGAGCGCCAGGGCCTTGATGGCCGACGTTTGAGGGAGGAGCACCGCGAACTCGTCGCCGCCCAGTCGAGCCACGGCGTCGATCGCCCGCGTGTTCTTCGAGAGGATCCGACCGACGTCCCGGAGGGCGCGGTCCCCGGCCTTGTGCCCGAACGCGTCGTTGATCGCCTTGAGACGGTCGATGTCCACGCAGAGGACGGACGACGCGTGCTCGTAGCGACGGCTCCGCTTCGCCTCCTCCGCGACCCGTTCGCCGAAACGCCGACGATTCAGCAGCCCGGTCAGAGGGTCCGTGTTCGACAGGAGCAGCAGCCGGTCGAACGAACGGCCGCACCAGTAGGCAAGGGCGGCGAGGGCGGCGACGCTCGACAGCGTGAGGTAGGCATAGGTCACCGGGAAGCGGCCGATCTCCGCTTGCGCCCAGGAGAATGTCGGGACGCGCCCAGCGGCGAGGGCGGTCGTCAAGAGAAGACCCACCGGCACCGCGAGCGCCAGCAACGCTCCCAGCAGCGGGTACGAGCGCTCCCGCGGCGTCGACCAAAGGAAGTCGCGCAGCGGCGGGATCGAGCGCGGCCACCGCTCTCGCAAGAGGAGCGCGCCCAGGATGGGCAGGCTCATCCACGCGAGCGTCTGCCCGGCGAGGTCATGGGGGACGAGCACCGTCCAGAAGATCGATGTCAGCCCGGCCAGACCCACGATGCGGACGACACCCGTCGACACGAAATCCCGCATCGAGGCCTCTCTTCCGGCGAAAACTGCTTTGGTGAGAAGCTGTGCTTGAGGGGAGCCGAGTCTGGCGGCGCAGCGCTCAGGAAAGCGAACTACCGCTAGTCACGTTACGCTCCTGGTCCGGATAACGCAAACGCGTCAGGACGCCGGCGGGGGCCGCTCGATGTCGTCGTAGAGGCGAACCGCGGCCAGCAAGCCGCTGGGGGCGCGCTCGTATATCGCGATGCCCGCCTGCTGCGGCAGCCAGGACTCGCCCCAGGTCGTCAGGTTGTACTCGAGGGCGCACGACGAGCCGTCGTCCGTGAGGGAGCAGCGTTCGACGGAGATGCCTCCGCGTGATAGGAGGGGGCCGAAGAACCGTTCGAGCGCGGCCCTTCCGCGGTGCACCAGAAGCTCTCCCAGGGGCTCGCGAACAATCCCCGAAGCGTCGAACTGCGCCAGCGTCCCTCCCAGGTCACCCACGGCCAGGCTCTCGTGATACCGGTCGACGACGTCGGGAAGCTCGAGCTCCGCGCGCGCGGGAAGGATCGGGGCGCGGACGTGGTGCGCTCCGATGAGCGGCCACAGGCTGTGATAGATGTGGATGGACGTCAGGACGTCCAGGGCGATCACGGCGGCGATGGCGACGGGCAGGCGAATCGTCCGCCCTCGACGCACGAGGCTCAGGATGCACTCCTCCACCGCCCCCTCCGCGGTGGAGGTGGTGGTGAGGTGCTCGACCCGAGCCTGCCGCTCGGCGAGCCCTTCCGCGCTCGTGGCCACGAAGAGCTCGAAGGCCGTCCCCTCCACCCACCCCAGATGCGGGTCGTTGACCCTCGGCGCGTTGCCGAAGAGATCGAGCAGCCCCGCGAGGTTCCCCTCGATGAGGAGCGGCACGTAGAGGCTGAGGGGGTGCGTCACGGGTCTCCTGCGCCTCGAGGGAGGGCGGTCAGCGCCGGGCGGTGGAGAGCGCGACCGAGGGCTCTCCAGGAGACCGGGCGTCTCTCGACGAAGGACCGAGCGCGACCTGCGCCCGCAGGAAGGCATTCGGGTCGTGGGAGAGAGCGCCCTCGGGCAGGGACGACCAGAGAGGTCCGAGGTCGCTTCGCACCTGGTCGGCGTAGAAGCGGGGCACCACCGTCGTCTCGCCGTCGAAGAAGCGCCGGAGCGGCGTGTCGGTGTCGAGGAGCCGTCGGATCGTCGAGTCGTAGCGGATCCGTCCCGCCCCCTCCGAGGAGGCGGCGCGAACCATGTTCATCCATCGGGGAAGCTGTCCGCGGTTCGCCTCGAAGCGCCGGGCCATCGCCCGCCACGAGAACGAATGCTTGCGCACGCCGATGACGTTCTCGTAGAGGGACGTCCAGGCGTAGTTCTTGGGGCGCACGTTCGTCGCCCGGTTGTTGTCCAGGAAGTGAAAGGGAGTGGCGAGCACGCGCCCTTCGCGCTGCAGGTGAAGGTTCAAGGGGGCGGCCTGGCCGAAGGCGGAGAGCAGCGAGTAGGCCGGGAAGACGCCCGGGGCGAGGTCCACGAAGCGCTTGGTCAGCTCGAAGGGCTCCTCCCCCTCGTCGTCGTCGAGGCCGAGCACGAAGTTCGCCTGGACGATGGGGACGTAGCGCAGCACGGTGTTGAGATGATCGGCCACTCGGCGGACCTTCTCGAGCCCCGACGCCGACCCCGTCTTCGACTTGCCGCCGAGCGAGTACCAGGACTCGAC
>JBKPBQ010000117.1:0-10395 GCA_046726955.1 Acidobacteriota bacterium | reverse complement strand
GTTGAGTGGGGCCCGTCGGGACGCTAGAGTGCGCGGCCTGCAGACGTTGCACTCATCCTCCCGAAAGGAGCCTCCGATGCGTCGCTCGCTTCAGCTCGTCTTACTCCTCGTCGCGTTCGTCCTCGGCGCGGGCCTCGCGCGCTTCGTGCCGCGCTGGGGAGAGCCGATCGTCCACGCGGCCGGGGTACCCGCCGCCTCCGCGGTCCAGTTCGTGGCCGAGGTTCCATTCCCGGCGGGATTCCAGCCGTACGGCGGAGTCGAGCCGAACGTCTTCTTCGCGCGCGACGGCGTGCACATCATCGGCGCGCACGGGACCTACAACGGCCGAAAGGACATCTTCGGCTGGTACGTGTTCAAGTGGTACCCCGGCCAGGGCAGCGCCGTCCAGCTCGGGCCGACGCCCCTGACGACGGGACGCGGCACGCTCGAGATCGCCGACCGCCGGCTGTGGACGTGGGCCTACGAGGGGACGCTGCTCCGGATCTTCCAGATCACCGACTGGATCGGACCGGACGACGCGCAGAACGTCTGGGTCCACTAGCCGCCGCGTCGGCGTTCTGACCACGCAGCACGACACGAGTCACTGGAAGTCCCGCGGGATCGCGTCCTCCCAGACCTTCTCGCGCACGAGCGTGCCGTCCTTCAGGAGACGCCGGGTGCCCGTGTAGTAGAAGCGGTCCGCGTCGCTACGGAAGGTGATCCGGCTCTCGAAGGTCAGCGTCCGGTCGGACAGCTTGAGCTCGATCCGGTGCTCGCCACGGACGGACGCGGTCTCCGGATGGTCGTCCTGCGCCTCGTGGACGATCGACTCGTCGTAGCGGCTGGTGCCCCAGGGATACTGCGACGCGCCGGAGTTGAGGGCGGTGACGCGAGTGGAATGCCGGGCGACGTCGCGCTCGACCCGCGAGATCTCGCCGTAGCCGGACGTCGTCTCCTCCTGGAGCGTGCCGTAGCCGGGGAGCTTCGGGTCCTCCGCGGAGGGCAGGAAGCGCGGCCGGGGTCGGTCCTCGAAGGGAACGACCGGCAGGACGACGCGGGTGGCGGAGCCGAGGTGAAGCGTCGTGGTCACCGGATACGGGGACGGCCAGAGCATGGGCCAGTGCGTGTTGTGGATGGCCAGGCGGATGCGGTGTCCCGCGGGGAACGTCCAGGACGTGAAGTGCATCTCGATCTCGAGCGGGAATGCGCGCCCCGGCTCGAGGGCCTTCGGGTTTTCCGCAGACTCGCGGTGCGCGCCGTTGAAGCCCGCGCTCGCGACGAGCGTCACGGTCCCGTCGGGGGCGACGTCGGACAGGCGCGCGTACCACTGGGCGAGCGGCGCGTCCGCCGAGACCTCCAGCTGCGCGCGGGGCAGGCCGAGGATTTCCAGGTCCTCCGCGATCGGATCGGTGTCGTAGACGAGGCTCCAGGCGTCCGTGGGGCGCTGGTCGGGGGCGACGTCGCCGAACCACATCACCGGCCCTGCCGCCTCGATCGCGGTCGTCGGCACGTTGCGCAGGCGATGCTCGGCGGACGGCGGGACGGCCTCGGCGAGAGTGTGGTTCGGCTGGGGGTGCAGCGTCCGCTCGCGGATGCGCGCGATCGGCCAGCCGTCTTCGTAGCGCCACTCGCCGGGCGCCTCAACGAGGACCGGGCCCGGAGGGTGCCAGCGGCGGACGAAGACCGCGAAACGCGGCTCGCTCATGATCCCGGTGTCGCGTCCCCGGAGCCACTGGTCGAACCAGCGGACCGCCTCGTGGCGCCACTCGATCTGCGGCTTCGGGTAGGCGTCGTGGGGGAACGCGTGCGACCACGGGCCGACGATTGCTTTCACCGGCGCCTTCAAGCGCTCCAGCATGCGCGGCACGCTGTCGCGATAGCCGTCGTAGAAGCCGCCGATCACGAAGGTGGGGATCCGGATCGACTCGTACCGCTCCTTGAGCGTCGTGCGCTTCCAGAACGGACCGTACCGCTGCTGGCGCTTGTACGTGAGCATCCAGGGCGGCGTGTCGAACCGGTTCGCGAAGTACTCGTCGTCGATCCGGTACTCGGGGGCGCCGGGCAGGAGGTTCCAGAGGTCCTGGCTCATCTCCCACGAGTCGACGTGGATCATCCCGTCCATGAAGTGGACGTCGTCCTCGTAGAGGTCGTCGGTCGCGTCCACGGCGATGATGGCCTTGAGCGCGGGCGGGTTCCGCATCGCCATGTGGATGGAGTTGAAGCCGCCCCACGACACGCCGAACATCCCGACCTTGCCGGTCGAGAACGTCTGCGCGGCGAGCCACGCGATGACCGAGTCGCCGTCCGCGTTCTCCTGGTCCGAGTACTCGTACGGAATGAGCCGACCTTCGCTGTTTCCCGTCCCGCGGATGTCCACACGCGCCACGAGGTAGCCGCGGCGGACGAAGTAGGAATAGAGCGCGTAGTTGCGCCTCCGCGCCTCCGTCTTCCGGTAGGGCAGGTACTCGAGCAGCACGGGGAAGCGCTCTCCCGCGCGTCCGCCCGTGGGCACGTAGAGGTCGGCGGCCAGGCGGACGCCGTCGGGCATCGGGATCCAGGCGTCGCGGATCTCGATCCCGTACCGGGGAGGAGAAGGCTCGACTGGACCCTTCGTGGCGCGCTCCGCCGCGAGCGAAGTCGTGGCGACCGCGACGCCGAGAGCCAGTAGCGACGATAGGCGTGCGGCAGCTCGAGTGCTCATCGAGGCCCGAGCTTATCGCACGAACGGACCTCACTCCTCCTTGAGCGCCACGGTCGGTGAGATCCGCGCGGCGCGGCGGGCGGGCAGCCAGGCGGCCACGGTCACGAGTGCCAGGAGCAGCCCTCCCGTCCCGAGGGCGAGGGCCGGGGAGAACGACGCGTCGCGCGCGACGTTCGCCGCCACCGGCCGCAGGACCGCGACGAGGGCGGCGCCCGTCGCGATGCCGGCGACTCCGAGACGCGCGGCCTGGCCCAGGACGAGCCGCCGCACGTCGTGCTCGGTGGCGCCGATCGCCATGCGCAGGCCGATCTCGCGCCGACGCTGGCCGACCGTGTACGAGACGAGGCCGTACACGCCGCCCACGGCGAGGAGAACGCCGGTGAGCGAGAACGCGCCGAGCAGGCCCAGCGCGAAGCGGCGCGGGCCGAGCCACGCGTCCACGTACTGCCGCATGGACCCCGGCCCCGAAACCGCGGCGTCCTCGTCCACGGCGCGCAGCTCCCTCACGAAGGTCTCGCGGAAGGCCTCGGGCGCGCTGCGCGTCTTCACCATCCAGAACTGGTTGCTGCGGACGAAGCCTGCGCCGTCGGGGTGGATCTGACGCAGCGGGAGGTAGACGTCGAGCGTCGGAGGTCCGTCGAGCGTCACCTGACGGATGTCCTCGACGACACCCGCCACCTCCACGGGCCGCGGGCCCGTCGAGTTGTCGTCGATGAGGACTCGGCGGCCGAGCGGGCTGCCCTGCAGGAACCGCGCGGCCAGCGCGGCGCTGACGAGGGCCACGGGCGGCGCATCCGCGCGGTCGGTCTCCGCGAACGATCGGCCCGCGACGACGCGCGTCCCTACTGCTCCCAGGTACCCGGGCGTGATCGCGCGCAGGTTCACGCTCGGCTTGTCCGCCTCCCGACGGTCCTCGCCTTCCACCGCGAACGGCACGGTCGCCAGGAGCCCGCTGAGCGGGGCGATCGACACGAGCCCGACGCCGTCGACACCCGGCATGGCCGCGAGGCGCACCGAGAGCGCGTCGTAGAAGCGGGCAAGGTCGTCGGGCGTTCGGTAGGAAGGCGGGAGCGACACCCGAGCCTGGAACACGGCATCCGGCCGGAAGCCGAGAGGCACGTCCTGCAGCCGGCGCACGTTGGCGAGGAGCGCTCCCGTCGCGAGGAGGAGGACGAGAGCGGCCGCGATCTCCGCCGCCACCAGCGCCTGCCGGACGCGGCCGCTCGAGCGATCGCCCAACGCGCCCCTGCTCTCCAGGCGCAGCACGTCTCCGCCGCGGGTGCGGAGGGCGACACTCAGGGGCGCGAGCGTGAGGAGTGCCGTGACCGCAGTGGCGACGAACGTCGCGAAGGCGAGGACCCGGAGGTCGACCGACACCTCGCCCAGGCGGGGAATCGAAGCCGGCGCCAGGGGGACGATCGCCGACACCGCCGCCGCCGCGAGCAGCCAGCCCACCACGCTCCCGCAGAGGGCCAGGAGGAAAGCCTCGGCCAGGAGCTGGCGCACGAGTTGCCGCCGCGACGCCCCGATCGCGACGCGGACGGCGAGCTCGCCTCTGCGCTCGCCGGCCCGGACGAGCACGAGCGAGGCGAGGTTGGCGAGCGCCGTCGCGAGCACGACGAGGACCGCGCCGAGGAGGACGAGCATCGACGGCCGCAGGTCGCCCACGAGCGCCTCGTGCAGCGACACCGCGCGCACCGCCTCCTTCTGCGCGTACTCCACCGGGAACTGCTGCTTGAGCGAGCGGCAGATCGCGCTGAGCTCGGCCTGCGCCTGTTCCCGGCTCGCGCCCGGACTCGCGCGGCCGATGAGCCGCAGGAAGTTCACGGACGTGCGGACGTGGCGCAGCGGGTCGCGATCGGGCACGAGAGGGACGACAACGTCCACGTCTCGGAGCGGGAAGGGGAAGTGCCTCGGGAGCACGCCGACGATCACGTAGGACTCGGTGTTGATGCGGACGCTCTGTCCCACGACGCTCGGGGCGCCGCCGAGCTGGCGCTGCCAGAGGCGGTAGCTCACGACCGCCACCGGCGGGGCGTCCGAGCGGTCGTCGCTGTCGCTAAGCAGGCGGCCGGCGGCGGCCGAGGCGCCGAGCACGTCGAATGCGTTGGCGGACAGGCGGGCTCCCTGCAGCCGCTCCGTGATGCGGTCCCCGGCGAGGCTCGCGCTCCAGTTGGCGTACGCCGCGAGCCCCGAGAGCGTCTTCGTCTGGTCCCGATAGTCCATGTACTCGGGGAGCGAGAACGGCGCCGTCGGGTTGTCGGCGCGGACGGACGTGATCCACAGCAACCGGTCGGGGTCCCGGAAGGGCAGCGCGCGGAGCAGCACGGCGTCGACGACCGAGAAGACCGCCACGTTGGCGGCGATGGCGAGGGCGAGCGTCGAGACGACGGAGAGCGCGAAGCCCGGCCGCCGGCGGATCTGGCGAACGGCGAGGCGAAGATCCCGGCCGAGGGTATCCATGCTCAGAGGGCCCTCTCCACGCGGACGCGGTTGTCGTGATAGACGGCGCCCCCTCCCATGTCGGAGTCGCGCTCGTCGACCGTGGCGTTGACGGTTGCGCCGTCCTTCGAGAACCCCGGCCACCGTCCCTTGGTGCTCGCGACCACTCCCGGGCGAACACGGTCGCTCACGTCGGCGACGGCGAGAAACGAGCCCCGCGCATTGGCGACGCGGATTTCGTCGCCCGTGGCGATCCCGAGCGGTGTCGCGTCATCGGGATGGATGGCGAGCGTTGGCGGCCCCGCGCGCCGCTGCTGCCTCGGCACATTGGCGAAGATCGAGTTGAGGAAGTAGTGGTTGGCGGGCGTCACGAGCGCGAGCGGGAACTCGCGAGCGAGCGCGCCGCCGCGCTCCGAGGTCTCGTGGGAGGGTGTGTAGCCGGCCACGGGATCGAGTCCCGACGCCGCCATCCGCTCGGAGACGAACTCGAGCTTTCCGGAGACGCCCGGGAAACCGTCCGCGAACGGCACGAAGGGGTCCGGGTACTGGAGGCGCATCCACCCGCGGGCCTTGAGCTCCTCGAGCGTGATGCCGGCGAGCGACGGGTGGCCGCTCGCCAGGACCTGCCGCGCCACGTCCTCGTCGCTGTCGTAGAGCGCGGGAACCTCGAGCTTCAGCGTGCGCGCGAGCCGCCGGAATATCTCTGTCGTGGGCAGGCACTCGCCGGGCGGCGGCGCCGCCGGCTCGTTCCAGGCCAGGTAGAGGTGCCCATAGGAGATGAGCAGGTCCTGGTGCTCGGTCGCCATGGTGGCGGGGAGCACCACGTCCGCGTAACGCGCCGTGTCGGTGAGGAAATGGTCCACGACGACCGTGAAGAGGTCGGGGCGGGCGAGGCCGCGAAGGACCTTCGTCTGGTGGGGGAGGCTCGACGCGGGATTGCTGGCGTGGACGAACAGGACCTTGACCGGCGGGTCGTCCTTCTCGAGCAACCCCTCGCCGAGGCGCGTCATGTGGAGGGCGCGCGCGGGGCGGCTCCGGAGGTCGTCGCGCCAGAGCGCATCCCAGCTCACGCCGAAGAAGCCGCGCGTGTCGTAGGAGACGCCGCCGCCGGCGAGCCCCCAGTCGCCGGTCACGCCGGGGATGCACGTGATCGTGCGCACGGCCATTCCTCCTCCGCCGTGGCGTTGCAGGCCGATGCCGATGCGGATCCCGGTGGGCCGGACCGTCGCCAGCTCCCGGCCGAGCTCGAGGATCGATGCCGCCGGGAGGGCGGTGATCTCGGCGGCGCGGGCCGGCGGGAACTCGAGGATGCGCTGCCGGAACGCCTCCCAGCCGGTGGTGTGCCGGTCGATGAACTCGCGGTCCTCGCGGCCTTCGGCGAGGACGACGTGCAGCAGGCCGAGCGCGAGCGCGGCGTCGGTGCCCGGCATCGGGGCGAGGTGCCGGTCGCTCGCGGCGGCGGTTCGGGTCCGGATGGGATCGATGGCCACGACGGCTGCGCCATTCCGGCGCGCCTCGAGGATCGGCCGCCAGAGGTGGGGATGCGTCGAGAGCACGTTCGCTCCCCAGAGGACGACGAGCCTGGAGAAGCGAAACGTCTCCGGGTCCATCCCCACGCGGTTGTCGCCGAGCGTGTAACCGGTGCCGAAACCGCCGGCGATCGTGCAGATCGTCACCACGTGGCGCGACGCGCCCAGCACGTTGAAGAGCCGGCGTCCCGCGCCGTAGATGCCCTGGAGGAGGCCCATGCTTCCCGTACCGACGAAGGGCCAGATCGCCTCCGCACCGTGCTCCGCGATCGTCTCGTCAATAGCGCTGGCGATCGTCTCGAGCGCTTCGTCCCACGAGATCGGCCTGAACGCGCCGCTTCCCTTCGCTCCCACGCGCCGCAGCGGACGGAGCAGACGCTGCGGCGAGCGCGTGTAGTCGAGGTAACCGTCCACCTTGTTGCAGAGCGCACCGCGGGTGAAGGGGTGCGCGGGATCGCCGCGAAGAGTGCTCGGCACGCCGTCCGCGACGTTGACGATCCAGGCGCACGTGTCCGGGCAGTCGAGCGGGCAGGCGCCGCGGACCTGGCGACCGGCGGAGCGCATCAGGGCTTCCATCAGTCGCGCGGCGGCGCGGGAAGGTTGAGGCTCAGAGTGGGCCGGAGCACCAGGATCTCGACGGTCGTCCGCGCGACCGCAGAGCGCGCGCCGTCCGGGAGGTCCTGGTCGCCCTGCGCCGCGAGGATCGCCGACAGGCGAGGCCGCGGCCGGAGCCGGACGTAGCGCGGGACGGGCCCGCCCGCCACCATCCGGTACCAGAGCGTCTCGGTCACGAGCGTGGAGGACGTTGCGACGAGGGCGGTCTCGAACGCCTTGCTCCCGGCGGCGACGAGGTCCACGGTCGTGAGCTCGAGGCGGGGCGTCGGCGAAGGCTCGCCGGTACCGCGGGAGAGCTGGGGCAGGAACTCGTAGAGCGCGTTGCCGGCCCACTCGACGTGCGGCGCGACGTTGAGGATGTTGTCGCGCTCGTCGTCGGCGGGCGCCACCGGGTTGTCGAAGCTCGCCGCCGCGTGGCCGAACGTCGCGTAGACGAAGAATCGCTGGCGCTCGCCAGCCCAAATGCTCCAGCCGTACCAAGACCACGGGTCTTTTGCCTGCCGATGCCACTCGAGGTGCCGGACGTATCCGGCCTCGAAGTCCACGGTCTTCCCATCGTGCGGGCGCAGCACCGCGATGCGGGCGTAGGGCCCGTGCTCGGTCTGGGCGGCGCCGGGAGCGGCGGCGAGCGCGGCCGCGAGCAGCAAGGCGGCGAATCGGGGCCTCATGCTCGGATCGTACGAGGACCGGACGCGGCGATTTGCGACACAAGTGCCTCGAAATCCGCCAAAGCGAGGGTTTCCGGTTGCGGAACGCTTCCGCGCGACGGCATAGTGGCCGGCGTATGGCCGCGTCCGCGTCACGCAAGAACCGCTCGCGCCGCCACTCCCCGTGCCGCCGCATCGTCGTGGTGGTCGTGCCGCCGGTCGACGAGCTCGATCTCGTGGGACCCCTGCAGGTCTTCAACTCCGTCAACCGGCTCGCGGGGCGGCCCATCTACTCGGTCGAGGTCGTCACGAGCGCGGACCGCCTGAAGGTCGAGGGCGAGGGTGGCGTGCTCACGTTCGTCGCCCGGAATCACTTCAAGCGAGTGGAAGGCGAGTGCGACTCCGTGCTCCTCGTGTGCGGACTGGGCTCGCGGTCCGTGCGCGACGCCGCTCTTTCCGGCTGGCTCGAGAAGATGACGGGCGAGGTGCGGCGTATGGGCGCGGTGTGCGTGGGCTCCTTCCTCCTCGCGGAGGCCGGGCTCCTCGACGGGCGGCGGGCGACCACGCATTGGAGGTTCGGGCGCGAGCTGGCCGAGCGGTACCCGGGCGTGCGCGTCGAGCACGAGCCCCTCTGGGTCAGAGACGGGAACATCTACACCTCGGCCGGCATCTCCGCGGGCATCGACCTCGCCCTCGCCTGGGTGGAGGAGGACTGCGGCGCCAGCCTCGCCCACGAGGCCGCCCGCGAGCTCGTGCTGTTTCTCAGACGGCCGGGCGGCCAGCCACAGCTCAGCGTCTCGCTCGCCTCGCAGGCGTCGGAGATGGCGACGATCCGCGAGCTGCAGATCTGGATCGCCGAGCACCTGGGCTCGCGGCTCTCCGTGGAGGACCTCGCGGAGCGGATGGCGATGAGCGTGCGGAACTTCGAGCGCGTCTTCACGCGAGAGGTGGGGCAGACGCCGGCGCAGTACGTGCTGCAGGTCCGCGTGGAGGCGGCCCGACAGAAGCTCGAGCGCACCCAGGGGGGACTCAAGCAGGTGGCCGCGGCCACGGGATTCGGCAGCGTGGACGCGATGAGGCGGGCGTTCGTCCGCCTGCTCGGGATCACTCCGCGCCGCTATCGCGAGCTCGCTTCGAGCTAATCGCCGGAGCCACGCGGGAGGGACGCCCTCGACGCGGCCTCACTCACTTTTTCGTGCATGGGGGCCGCGCGTGCAAGTCGTGCGCGACGGCGCCGGGCGTGCGCTCCTGTACCTGTAGCCGATGCAAGGACTTCGCAGCGGAACCGGCCGGCTTTCGCTGGCACGGTGCTTGAGATGGTCTCCGGCGTTCCCCGTGAGGCCGACGTGCGCCCGTCCGCCGGCGACGCGGGCATCGATCTCGAGGCGAAGATGCCGGAGCCGGCCGGAATTGCCCAATCCGCTCACGACGCCCAATCGAGCACCCCGACGCTGGAGGGCGACGGCAGCGCGCGTTATCGCGTCGTCCACCGCCTTGGCGGCGGGGGCATGGGCGTCGTCTATCGCGCCGAGGACAGGCGTCTCGGCCGCTCCGTCGCCCTCAAGTTCCTGCCCGATCACCTCGTGCAGGATGCCCCGGCCATCGAGCGCTTCGAGCGCGAGGCGCGCGCCGCCTCCGGCTTGAACCATCCCGGGATCTGCACCGTCCACGACATCGGCGCGCTCGACGGCCGCCCCTTCATCGCCATGGAGCTGCTCGAGGGCGGCACGCTGAAGCGTCGCATCGACGGCCGGCCGCTCCCGCTCGAGTCGCTGCTCGAGCTCGCGATCCAGGTGGCGGACGCGCTGGACGCCGCCCACGGCAAGGGGATCATCCACCGCGACATCAAGCCCGCGAACATCTTCGTCACCGCGCGCGGCCAGGCGAAGGTGCTCGACTTCGGCCTCGCCAAGGTGGCGGCGACACCTCTCGACATCTCGAGCCGTCCCACCGTCTCCGCCGAAGAGGTGCAGACGACGCCGGGCGTCGTGATGGGCACCGTCGCCTACATGTCGCCCGAGCAGGCGCGCGGCCTGCCTATCGACGCGCGCACCGACCTCTTCTCCTTTGGCGCCGTGCTCTACGAGATGGCCACGGGCCGCTCACCCTTCGAGGGCGAGACGGCGGCCGTCATCTACGACGCGATCCTGAACCGGGAGCCGTCGCCTCCGTCGTCGGCCAACCGCGCGGTCCCCCCGGAGCTCGACCGCGTGATCCTGAAGGCGATCGAAAAAGACCGGGACCTTCGCTACCAGACGGCGCGCGACATGGAGGCCGACCTCCGTCGCCTCCGGCGCGATTCCACTTCTGGAAAGAACAGGGCCGCTCTCGTCGCGGGAGGGCCGCCGGGATCCGGCCCCGTCGCGAGCGGGCTGCGGAAGCGGCGCTTCGCCGCTTTCGCTGTCGCGTTCGTGCTGAGCGCGATCGCCGCGTATTCGGTGCGGCTGCCCGAGCCTCCGCGGGTCACGGGCTTCCGCAAGCT
>JBKPBQ010000116.1:0-5713 GCA_046726955.1 Acidobacteriota bacterium | reverse complement strand
CAGCATCGCTCCCATCCGGCTCGGCGCGCCGATCGTACTGAAGTGACCCTCGGCCCCGCCAGGGGCCGCTCGGCCACCAGGACCAAGCTCTCCTTCGCACTCCTCGTCTTCCTCGTCGCGCCCGCCGCCGTACGCGGCCAGTCCTGGACACCCGTCGGGCCGTTCGGAGGAGACGTGCGCTCGCTCGTCACCGACCCGCACGATCCCCGCGTCGTCTACCTCGGGACCGCGAGCGGCAGCGTCTATCGATCCGAGGACGCGGCGTTGCACTGGCGCCGCCTCCAACCGGGATTCCCGGCACCCGATGCGAGCATCGACGACATCGTGGTGGATCCGGCCGGGATCGTGTACGCGGGCTACTGGGAAGTCCACGGTTCCGGGGGCGGTGTCGCGCGGAGCGAAGACGGCGGTCGGACCTTCACCGTCCTCCCGGGAATCGCGGGCCAGTCAGTGCGCGCGCTCGCCCTCGCGCCCTCGAATCCCCGCCTCCTCGTCGTCGGCACGCTCGCCGGCGTCTTCCGCTCGCGCGATGCCGGACAGACCTGGCAGCGCATCAGCCCCGAGGACGACGCGGAGATCCACAACGTGAACTCGGTCGCGATCGACCCCAACGATCCCGAGACGATCTACGTCGGGACCTGGCACCTCCCCTGGAAGACGAGGGACGGCGGCCGCAACTGGCGCTCCATCCACACGGGCATGATCGAAGACTCCGACATCATGACCCTCACCATCGACCGCCGCTCTTCCGACGTCGTCTACGCGACCGCGTGCAGCGGCATCTACCGCTCGCGGGACGCCGCGCAGCGGTGGACGAAGATCCGGGGCATCCCCTCCAGCAGCCGGCGAACGCGCGCCTTCGCGCTCAACCCGCTGCGGACGGACACGCTCTACGCGGGGACGACCGAGGGGTTCTGGACGAGCGAGGACGGCGGGGTCTCCTGGCGCCTGCGCACGGACCGCCGGCTCGTGGTCAACGCGATCCTCGTGCTTCCCGACGGGACGCTCCTCCTGGGATGCGACGGAGCGGGTGTCCTCCGCAGCTCGAACGGCGGGGCGGCCTGGGCCCCGTCGAACCTCGGCTTCTCCGAGCGCTTCGTCTCGCGCGTCGTATTCGATCCCGCCGGCCCGAGGGTCCTTGCGGGTGTCCTCGGCGACCGGCAGTTCGGCGGTGTCTTCACCGCGCCGCGTCCCGAGGGACCCTGGAACCCTTTGGCGTCGGGGCTCGAAGGCCGCGAAGTCCTCTCGCTGGCAGTGGGCGGAGCTTCGGTTCTGGCGGGGACCGACGACGGCGTCTTCCTGGCCACACCGGGGGCTCCCTTCCGCCGGCTCGTCACCGCCGTGGACGGCTCCGACGCTCACCCGCGAGCCGTGGACATGGTCGCCGTCTCCGACCGCACTTTCCTGGTGGCAACACCCACAGGCGTGTTGCGCACGGTGGACGGGGGCGAGCGATGGGAGCGGCGAACGCTCGGCGTGGGCGGCCCGATCGCCGCCCTGGCCGGGTCCACCGCCGACAAGCGCCGGCTGATGGCGGCGACGTCGATCGGCTTCTACCTGAGCCCCGACGCCGGCGCCACCTGGGAGCTCGTGGCGGAGGTGTCGAGGCAGAGCCGGGTGCACGCCCTCGCCTTCCTGCCGGGCAACGACGACGTCGTGTTCGCGGCCACGTCCGGCGGCCTGCTGAAGTCGGGCGACCGGGGCCGGACCTGGGCGCCGCGAGGCGGCGGCCTGCCCCAGCTCGACATCACCGGCCTTGCCTTGCACCCCGACGGGCGCACCCTCGCGGCGAGCGACTACAGCGCGGGCGGCCTCTGGCGGAGTGTCGACGGCGGCGACACCTGGACGTCGTTCCCGACGGAGGGGCTCGCTTCGCTACGAGTCTGGACGCTCGCCCTGGATCCTGCGGCCGCTTGGCGTCCCGTGGCCGCGCCGAGCGCCGGCGGCCTCCACGCGTGGCGCCCTGTCGCGGAATCCCCCACCGGCGCTCAATAAATCCCGTTGTGACATGGATCACCGCCGGTCGAGGCGGATCTGCACTTGACTAGGCGGGGTTTCTTGCCCTTACCCTAGAGGTCGGCCGGTCCCTTGAGGGACGGCAGGGCCTTCCCCGGACCGCCGAGCCCAAGGAGTCAAGGTCATGCTTCTCTCCAGCCTCGTCCTCGCCTCCGTTCTCGCCGTCCAGGAGACCCCGCCCCCGGCGGCGCCTCCCCCCAAGGATCCCTCGGCGGTGACCTCCACCGACACCAAGCCCGCGACGACGCCCACGATCGAGGCGGGACTCGCCGCCTTCAAGAAGCGCCACTTCGCCAAGGCCGAGGCCGAGTTCAAGAAGGCGGTCGAGGAGGATCCCTCGAGCGCGGCCGCGAACTTCTACCTCGGGTACACCTATTACAAGATCGCGGAGCCGCACAAGCGGAACTCCCCGGGCAAGCAGAAGGCGCTCGAGTACTTCGACAAGGCCTACCAGCTCGATCCCTCGTTCACGCCGGTCTGGCAGAGCCGCAAGTAGCCCGGCCGGCACACGACTTCAGTTACGAGATCCTACGGAAGGAACTTGCCGAACAGGCTCGTCTTGCTGAGGTCCGAGTAGAGCGCGAGACCGATCAAGAGCAGCATCACCGCTGCTCCCGCGTTCATGATCCAGGTCTTGACGGTGACGCTGAAATCGCGGCGCAGCAGTCCCTCGCTGGCCAGGATCGCGAGGTGCCCGCCGTCGAGAGGAGCGAGCGGGAAGAGGTTGAAGATCCCGACCTGGAGGCTGATCACCGCCACCAGGAACACCAGGCGGTCCCAGCCCTCGCGCGCCGCGTCGCCCGAGGCCTGGGCGATGCCGAGCGGGCCCATCATCGTCTTCGGCGAGAGCTGCGCCGTCACGAGGCGCTTCACGATGTCGAAGGTCTGGAGCGTCATGTCCCAGGCCCAGCGCGCCGCCTCCACGAGCGCGCCTGCCGGCCCGAACTTCTTGACGACCGTCTTGGGGGCGATGCCGATGCGGGGTCCCGCCCCGGAGTTCCGGGGAGTGACGGAGATCGTCTGGCGCTCGCCGTTGCGCCAGACGAGGACGTCGAGCGGCTTGCCTTCCGACGAGGCCACGAGGGGCAGGATGTCGTTGAAGGACGCGATCGGCTTGTCGTTGATCTTCAGGATCGCGTCGTCGGTCTTGAAGCCCGCGGCCTCCGCGGGCTGGCCCGGGATCACCTGGCCGACCCGCACGAGCGGGTGGGCCCCGATGGCTCCCACCTTCTCCGAGGTCGTGGCCTGCGCCGCGACCTCGACGTCCTCCTCCGCGCCGTTCCGGCGCACGCGGATCGGATAGGTGCGGCCGGGGCGCACGAGGATCTGGTACTGCGCGTCCTCCCACGTCGCCGGCCGCTCGGTGTCGATGGCGACGATCTCGTCGCCGGGCTGAATCCCCGCTGCCGCCGCCGGCGATCCCGCGTCCACCGCGCCCACGATCGGCCGGTCGTAGCGGCTGGCGTCGATGGCGAAGCCGATCATGTAGAAGACGGTGAGGACGGACAGGGTGAGGACCGCGTTCATGGCCGGCCCCGCAAGGTAGACGAGGAAGCGCTGCCACCGCGGCCGGCTCGTGAAGTCGCGGCCGTCTCCGACCACGAGCGCGCTCGTGTCCTCGCTCAGCCGGTCGTCGGGCTCGCCCTCGAGCTTCACGTAGCCGCCCAGGGGAACCGCGGACAGCCGGCAGTCGGTGTCGCCCCACTTGAAGCCGGCGAGGCGCTTGCCGAAGCCGAAGGAGAACACGAACACGCGCATGCCGAAGGCCTTGGCGGTGATCAGGTGTCCGAACTCGTGCACGAAGATGATGACCCCGAGCACGAAGACGAATGAGAGCGGATAGATCAGTGCGTTGACGAGGCTGGTGACGGTAATGGGCATAGGAGCTCGAAATAGGGACTAGCAGACGGCTCGAGCAACGGCTCGACGCTTGAGGGCCTCGCGGGATCGCTCTCGGGCCCACGCGTCGGCCGCGAGCACGTCCTCGAGCCGGGTGACCGGGGTGGCCGGCCGGCCATCCAGCACTTCCATTATGGACTCGGGAATCGCGGTGAAGGGAATGCGCCCGTCGAGGAAAGCGGCGACGGCCTCCTCGTTGGCGGCGTTCAAGACCGCGGGGGCCGAGCCTCCGGCCTCGAGCGCGCGGTAGGCGAGGTCGAGGCAGGGGAAGCGCCCGCGGTCGGGCTGGTCGAAGTCGAGGTGGAGCGGGCGCTTGAAGTCCATGCCCGGAATGGCCGCCTCCCACCTCTCGGGGTGGCTGAGCGCGTACTGGATGGGCAGGCGCATGTCCGTGACGCCGAGCTGCGCGAGCACGGTGCCGTCCACGAACTCGACCATGGAGTGGACGACGGACTGCGGGTGGACGAGCACTTCGATGCGCGACGCGGGAATGCCGAAGAGCCAGCGCGCCTCGATCACCTCGAGCCCCTTGTTCATGAGCGTCGCGGAGTCGATCGTGATCTTCGGCCCCATCGCCCACGTGGGATGGGCGAGGGCCTCGTCGCGGGTGATGCTCTCGAAGGTCTCTTTCGGCCGGCTGCGGAAGGGGCCGCCCGAAGCCGTGAGCACGAGGCGGCGCACCTCCTCGGGGCGGCGTCCGTCCAGGCACTGGTGCAGCGCGCAGTGCTCGCTGTCGATCGGAAGCAGGCGCCCGCCCTTCGCCTTCGACTGGGCGAGCATGAGCTCGCCTGCCATGACGAGCGTCTCCTTGTTGGCGAGGGCGACGTCCTTCCCCGCCTCGAGCGCGCGGTAGGTGGGCACGAGGCCCACCGCGCCCACCGCGGAGGCCACGACCATGGCCGCCTCGGGATGGGTCGCGACCTCCACCATCCCTTCCGGCCCCGTGACGACCGTCAGCCCCGAGAGGTCCACGAGTCTCGCGAGCGCGTCGTGCGCGGCCGCCGTCGCCACCGACGCGACGCGCGGACGATACCGAGCCACCTGCTCGGCGAGGCGCTCCGCGTTGGCCCCCGCGGCGAGGCCGACCACGCGGAACCGGTCGGGAAACGCCTCCACCACCCGCAGCACGTTGGTGCCGACGGAGCCGGTAGAGCCGAGAATGGAAAGACCTTTCATGAGGGGGCGCTAAGCGCGAACGGCCCCGGACGCGGGGCCGTTCTCAACGCAAGTACTGGAAGTAATAGTACAGGACGGGCGCGCCGAACAGCAAGCTGTCGAGGCGGTCGAGCATCCCGCCGTGGCCCGGGAAGAGACGGCCGGAGTCCTTCACGCCGGCCCAGCGCTTGAGGACACTCTCGAAGAGGTCGCCCGCCATCCCCGCGACGGCAACGGCGAGGCCGAGGACGACCGCGTGCGGCCACCCCAGGTCGGGAAACCCCAGGGCGCGCACGGCGAGTGCGCCCACGATCCCTCCCACGAGCCCGCCCCCGGCGCCCTCCCCGGTCTTGCCCGGCGAGTTGGTCGGCGCGAGGCGGCGCCGGCCGAGCGCATGCCCGACGAAGAACGCGAAGGTGTCCGAGACCATGATCGTGGCGAGGAGCATCACGAACCGCCACGGCCCCTCCGTTTCCGGCTCGATCACGAGGAGGGCGGCCATGCATCCCCCGAGCGCGCCGAGATACAGCGAGCCGAGGGCGGTTGCGGCCGCGGAAGGAACCGCCTCTATGGAATCTCGGCGCACGAGGGGACTGGCCAGGACGAGCATGGCGGCGAGCGGCGTCCAGACCACGTCGAGGCG
>JBKPBQ010000115.1:0-8224 GCA_046726955.1 Acidobacteriota bacterium | reverse complement strand
CTACCAGGGCACCATCATCCGGGAGATCTCCGTCGTCGATCCGGCGAGCCGGACGGTGAACTTCTTTCCCTTGTCCGCCGACGGAGGACCGCTGCCCGCGATCCAGGTCAGCCTGGACCCCGCGCGCTTCCGTCATGCGGGAGGCACGGCCATGCGCTCGCTGGTCGCGGTGCCGGTGCGGGACCTGGGGCGGTTCGTGGGTGGGCTCCTGTTCCTCTCCAAGCGACCGGACGCGTACGGTCGCGAGCAGGCCGACCTCGCGCGACGCGTCGCCGACCACGTGGCGCTGGCGCTCGCCCACCAGAGGCTGGCCGAGGAGGCGCGACGAGCCGCCGAGGCGCGCGTGCTGGCCGCGCGCCTCGCGAGCAAGGTCCAATCCCTGAGCCAGGAAATCGAATCGCTCGGGGGGCGCCGGCGCGTGGTGGGCGAGTCGAGCGCGTGGAAGGGCGTCCTGAAGCAGGCGACGCAGGTCGCGGAGACCGACACCACCGTGCTCCTCCTTGGCGAGTCGGGCACCGGCAAGGAGGTGGTGGCGCGCTACATATACAACAGCTCTCCCCGAGCCGGCCGTCCGTTCGTCGCCCTGAACTGTGCGGCCCTGCCGGACCAGCTGCTGGAATCGGAGCTGTTCGGGTACGAGAAGGGGGCCTTCACGGGAGCGGCCCAGGCGAAGCCCGGCCAGCTCGAGCGCGCCGCGCGCGGTGTCCTCTTCCTCGACGAGGTGGGAGAGATGAGCCTCGCCGCCCAGGCGAAGCTCCTTCGCGTCATCCAGGAGAGGGAGTTCCAGCGCCTCGGCGGCACCCGCGTCCTCACCGCGGACGTGCGCATCGTGGCCGCCACCAATCGGGACCTCCGGGCCGCCGTCGAGGACGGCGGCTTCCGGGAGGACCTCTACTACAGGCTCCACGTCTTCGAGATCCGGCTGCCGCCGCTGCGCGATCGCCGCGAGGACATCCTGCCTCTCTCCGAGGAGTTCCTGGCCGAGATCGGCCGCGCCTTCGGACGCCCGCCCGCCGGCATCTCGCGCGAGGCCCGAGGGCGTCTCCTCGAGTACCACTGGCCCGGCAACGTGCGCGAGCTGCACAACGCGCTCGAGCGGGCGGCGATCGTCTGTGAAGGCGGCCTCATCAACGCGGACCACCTCTCACTCGCCGGTCCCCGGCTCCCTCTCCGCCTCGCGTCTCGGGGGGACGACGACGTCCCGACCGCGAGCGCCCACACCGCTGCCGACCTGAAGGTTGTCGAGCGCGGGATGGTGGAGAGGGCGCTGAGCGAAGCGCGCTTCAACAAGTCCGACGCCGCCCGGGCCCTCGGCCTCAGCCGCAAGCAGCTCTACGGGCGCCTCCGCCGCTTCGGCCTGGAGTGATGTGATCCGGGCGGACCGGCGCAAAGTGAGCCGTTAGGCTCATCGGGCCCGCGGCCGCCTCGGCGCCCAACTCCCTCATCCGGATACCGCAACGAGAAGCGGGGACTGCGGCACGCGGCTTGCCCTCCCTCGGGCCGCGGGGGCGTGAGGATGGAATCCATGAACGCACGAAGGATCGAAGTCGTGGCCGCGCTCGTCATCGCGGCGCTCGGGGCGGGCTGCAACTCTTCGAAGGACGAGCCTCTGCTCCCGCACCAGGTCGTCACCGGATCGGGCGACATCTCCGGCATCGTCGCCCAGTTCCGCGCCCTTCTCGGCGAACCGCTGAACGGGGCGAAGCCGGGCTCGCAGCCCGCGGGACGACGCGAGATCAACTGGGACGGCGTGCCGGCCGGTTTTACCGACAACGACGCGTTGCCGGGCGACTTCTTCAACACGCGCTCGCCGCGCGGGGCGGTGTTCACGGGGCCGGCGTTCCGGGTGAGCGACCGCAACCTCGCCGAGGTGGATCCGAGCTACGCCGGCCAGTTCAATTTCTTCAGCCCGCAGAAGACGTTCGCCGTCGAGGGCAGCACGGTCATGGAGACGGAGTTCCAGGTGCCGGGCACGACGACGCCGGCGGTCGTGCGCGGCTTCGGAGTCGTGTTCGTGGACGTGGACCGGCAGGGCTCGGCCACTCTCGAGTTCTTCGGCCCGAGCGGGAGCCTCGGCCTCTTCGAGGCGCCCGTGCAGTCCGCCGGCAGCCCCTTGTCCTTCCTGGGTGTCGTCTTCCAGGATACCGTGGTCAGCCGCGTGCGCATCGTCTCTGGACGCGCCCCGATCGGGGCGGGCGTCAAGGACCTGAGCGACGGCGGCTCGCAGGACCTGGTCGTGATGGACGACTTCCTCTACTCCGAGCCACAGCCTCGCTGAGCCGATCGCAAACGACCGACCGCGTACGGGAGAGGAGCGACCGGATCCGGATCAGCGCTCCTTTCCCGCCCGCCACTTCCACTCGCGGATCTCGGGCAGGTCCTCGCCCCTCTCGCCGATGTGCTCGCGGTGCTCGATGAGCTTCTCGCGGAGCGCCTGCTTGGTGTAGGCGGCGCGCGGGCCCAGCGCCGGCACGCGGTCGATCACGTCGCCCACGAGGTGGAACCGGTCGAGGTCGTTGAGCACCACCATGTCGAAGGGCGTCGTGGTCGTCCCCTCCTCCTTGTAGCCGCGGACGTGCAGGTTCGGGTGATTCGTGCGGCGGTAGGTCAGGCGGTGCACGAGCGAGGGGTAGCCGTGGAAGGCGAAGACGATCGGCTTGTCCTTCGTGAAGAGCACGTCGAAGTCGCGGTCGGGCAGGCCGTGGGGGTGCTCGGAGGCGGGCTGCAGCGTCATGAGGTCAACGACGTTCACCATGCGGACCTTGAGGTCCGGGAAGAAGCGGCGCAGGAGGTCCACGGCGGCCAGCGTCTCCAGCGTGGGCACGTCGCCCGCGCAGGCCATGACCACGTCGGGCTCGCCGCCGCGGTCGTTCGAGGCCCACTCCCAGATGCCGATCCCCGCCGTGCAGTGCTTGACCGCGGCATCCATGTCCAGCCACTGCGGCGCAGGCTGCTTGCCCGCCACGATGACGTTCACGTAGTGACGGCTCCGGAGGCAATGGTCGGTCACGGACAGGAGCGTGTTCGCATCGGGGGGAAGGTAGATGCGGATGATCTCCGCCTTCTTGTTCACCACGTGGTCGAGGAAGCCGGGGTCCTGGTGACTGAAGCCGTTGTGGTCCTGCCTCCAGACGTGCGACGTGAGCAGGTAGTTGAGCGAGGCGAGAGGCCGGCGCCAGGGGATGCCATTCGTGGTCTTCAGCCACTTCGCGTGCTGGTTGAACATCGAGTCCACGACGTGGATGAAGGCCTCGTAGCACGAGAAGAAGCCGTGGCGCCCGGTGAGCAGGTAACCTTCGAGCCAGCCCTGGCAGAGGTGCTCGCTCAGGACTTCCATGACCCGGCCGTCGGGTGAGACGTGCTCGTCCAGCGGGTCGAGCTCCGCGGTCGAGCAGCGGTCGCTCGCCTCGAAGACCGCGTTCCAGCGGTTGGAGGTCGTCTCGTCGGGGCCGAAGATCCGGAAGTTGCGGGTCTCCGCGTTCATCTTCATCACGTCGCGCAGGTACTGGCCCTGGATGCGCGTGGCCTCCGCCTCGATCGCTCCCGGCCTCGTGACCTTCGCCGCGTACTTGCGGAACTCCGGAAGCCGGAGGTCGCGGAGCAAGAGGCCGCCGTTCGCGTGCGGGTTCGCCCCCATGCGCCGCGTCCCGCGCGGGGCGAGGTCGGCGAGCTCGGGGAGGAAGCGGCCCTGCGCGTCGAAGAGCTCGTCCGGCCGATAGCTCTTCATCCACTTCTCCAGGAGCTTCACGTGCGCGGGGTGGCCCTGCATCTCGCCCATCGGCACCTGGTGCGAGCGGAACGTGCCCTCCGTGGGCTTGCCGTCCACTTCCTTCGGCCCCGTCCACCCTTTGGGCGTGCGCAGCACGATCATCGGCCAGCGCCGGCGCTTCTTGAAGCCGTTCGCGCGCGCCTCCGTCTGGATGTCCCGGATCTCCCCGATCACGGTGTCGAGCGTTGCCGCCATGAGCGGGTGCATCACGTCGGGGTCGGCGCCCTCCACGAAGTGCGGCTCGTAGCCGTAGCCGCGGAAGAGGGCCTCCTGCTCGTCGCGGGGGATGCGGGCGAGGACGGTGGGGCCGGCGATCTTCCAGCCGTTCAGGTGGAGGATGGGGAGGACCGCGCCGTCGCGCGCGGGGTTCAGGAACTTGTTGGAGTGCCAGCTCGTGGCGAGCGGCCCCGTCTCCGCCTCGCCGTCGCCCACGACACAGGCGACGACGAGATCGGGGTTGTCGAAGGCGGCTCCGTAGGCGTGGGCGAGCGCGTAGCCGAGCTCGCCGCCCTCGTGGATGGAGCCGGGCGTCTCGGGAGCGACGTGGCTCGGGATCCCGCCGGGGAAGGAGAACTGCTTGAAGAGCCGCCGCATCCCTTCCTCGTCGCGCGAGACGTCGGGATAGACCTCGCTGTAGGTCCCCTCGAGGTAGGTGTTGGCCACGAGCCCGGGGCCGCCGTGGCCGGGACCGGCGATGTAGATCACGTCGAGGTCCTGGTCCTTGATGACGCGGTTCAAGTGCACGTAGACGAAGTTGAGCCCGGGCGTCGTTCCCCAGTGGCCGAGGAGGCGCGGCTTCACGTGGTCGATCGTGAGGGGCTTTCTGAGCAGCGGGTTGTCGAGGAGGTAGATCTGGCCCACCGAGAGGTAGTTCGCCGCGCGCCACCACGCGTCCATCCGGCGGAGGAGGTCGGTCTTGGGGGCGGGCTTGTCGATCTTCTTCGTGCCGTGAGCCTAGCAGAGCGAAGAGACGCGGCGTGAGACATTCCCGGCACCGAGCGTAGAATCGACTGACGATGAGCGAGACGCCGAGGATCCTGGTCGCGAACGACGACGGCTACATGTCGGACGGGATCCACGCCCTGGCCGCAGCGATGGAGGGGCTGGGAGAGGTCTGGGTGGTGGCGCCGCTCTCCGAGCAGAGCGCGTCCTCGCACGCGATCTCGATCCACCGGCCGATCCGCCTGCACGAGGTGCGGCCGCGCTGGTACGCCGTGGACGGCACTCCCACCGACTGCTCGTGGATCGGCATCAACCACATCCTCCGCGACCGCCGGCCCCGGCTCGTCGTGTCCGGCATCAACCACGGCCCGAACCTCGCGGACGACGTGACCTACTCGGGGACGGTGGCGGCGGCCATGGAGGCGTCGATCCTCGGCGTCCCCGCGATCGCCTTCAGCCTGGCCACCCGCTCCGGCTTCGCCTTCGGCCCCGCGGCGCGCTTTGCGCGCTCGCTCGTCTCCGCCGCCCTGGTCACGCAGGAGCTCCTGCCGGGCATGCTCCTGAACGTGAACGTCCCCGGGGGCGAGCCCGACGGCTACTCGGTCACGCGCCTCGGCAAGCACTCCTACGGGTCCGAGGTCGTGGAGAAGGTGGATCCGCGGGGACGCAAGTACTACTGGATCGGCGGCAACGAGTACCAGCACGAGGACATCCCCGGCAGCGACTGCAACGTCGTGCTGCGCCAGAAGCGGATCTCCGTGACCCCGCTCCAGCTCGACCTCACCGACGACGACATGCTCTCCCGCGTCGCGATGTGGCCGGTCGACGGCTTCGCCCGCCAGAGTGGCTGACGCGCCCGCATGAGCGGCGGGTCCTCGGATCGCCGCTCTCCCGCCTCGCTCTTCCGCGCGCTGCGCGACCGCCTGCGGGGAGCGCGCGCGGAGGAGAGCGGGGTGACGGCCACGGGTCACGGCAGCGGCGGCGGCGCGTCCGCCGAGAGCGCGCTTCCGGAGAGGATCGGGCCCTACCGCGTCGTCCGCCAGATCGGGCAGGGCGGCATGGGCGTCGTCTTCGAGGCCCGCGACGACCGACTGGAGCGCCCGGTCGCGATCAAGACGGTCAAGGGCGGCCCGGACGACCAGTCCGCGAAGCGCTTCCTGCGCGAGGCGCGCGCCGCCGCCGGGCTGAACCACCCGCACGTCTGCCAGGTCTACGAGATCGGCGAGCACGCGAGCGGGCTCTTCATCGCGATGGAGCTGCTGGCGGGGGAGTCGCTGCAACAGCGGCTGCAACGGGGAGCGATGCCGCTCGGCGAGGTCCTGCCCGTGGGGCTCGGCATGCTCTCGGCGCTGGAGGCCCTGCACGCGCGCGGCCTCGTCCACCGCGACCTCAAGCCCTCGAACGTCTTCCTCACCCCGCACGGCGTCAAGCTCCTCGACTTCGGCCTCGCGCGCTCGACCGCGCCGCTCGATGGCCTGACCGCCGCCGCAGAGGCGTCGTCGAGCGACCTCACGCAGCCGGGGGCGGTCGTGGGGACGCCGCGGTACATGGCTCCGGAGCAGGTGCAGGGCCGCGGCATCGACTTCCGGACCGATCTCTTCGCGGTGGGCGCGGTGCTCTTCGAGATGCTGGCGGGGCGGCCCGCGTTCTCCGGGGTGACCATGGTCGAGATCCTCTACGCGACGCTCCACGAGCAGCCGCCCGCGCTCACGGGCTCGTCGGCTGTCGTCGCCGCCGATCGCGTGATCCGACGGGCGCTCGCCAAGGACCCGAGGAGCCGGCCCGAGAGTGCCGCGGCGATGGCCCGCGAGCTCGCCGCCCTTCCCCAGTCGGCGACCGGGGAGACCGAGGTCAAGGCGCGGCCCGTCACCCGTCTGGTCGTCCTCCCCTTCCGGCTCCTGCGCCCCGATCCCGACACGGAGTTCCTCGGTCCGAGCCTCGCGGACGCGATCTCGACGTCGCTCGCGGGCTTGAAGCTGCTCGTGGTGCGGTCGAGCGCGGCCGCGGGCCGCTTCACGGGCGAGTCCCCCGACCTGAAGGCGATCGCGGCCGAGGTGGACGTGGACCTCGTGATGCTCGGCACGCTCCTGCGCGCGGGCGAGCAGGTCCGGGCCACCGCCCAGCTGGTGGAAGCGCCTGCGGGAACGCTCGTGGCCTCGCACGTCGTGCAGGCCGCGGTGGGCGACGTGTTCAAGCTGCAGGACGAGCTCGCGCGGAGGATCGTGGAGACGCTCGCCCTTCCCTTCGCCTCCCGCGATGCCGTGCGCAAGCGCGACGTGCCCGCGAAGCCCCAGGCCTACGAGCTCTTCCTGCGGGCGAACGAGCTCAGCCGCGACTACGCGCAGATGGGGGCGGCGCGCGACCTCTACGAGCGCTGCCTCGCCGAGGATTCGGGCTACGCCCCGGCGTGGGCGCGTCTCGGGCGCGCCTACCGGCTGGTGGGGAAGTACATCGAGGACAGTGAAGGGAACACCCGCCGCGCGGAGGAGGCCTTCCGCAAGGCGCTCTCCCTCAACCCCGACCTCTCGATCGCCCACAAGCTCTACGCGCACTTCGAGGCGGAGAGCGGCCGCGCGAAGGAGGCGATGACGCGGCTCCTCGGCCGCGCCCGCGAGGATCGCAACGACGCGGAGATCTTCGCCGGGCTCGTCCACGCCTGCCGCTACTGCGGGCTCCTCGAGGCCTCGCTGGCCGCGCACGAGGAGGCGCGTCGCCTCGATCCGCACGTGCCCACGAGCCTCGCGTTCACGCTCTACTTTCTCGGCGACTACGAGCGGCTGCTGCAGGAGGGCGACACCGTGATCGACGTGGAGCCGAAGATGCTGGCCCTGATCGGCCAGAGGCGGATGGGCGAGGCGCGGGCCTTGAGCATCGAGAGGCCGCTGCCCGCCGTCTTCCGCCAGGTCGCGGAGAGCTTTCGCGCCTGGCTGGACGGTCGCGAGGAGGACGCCGTCCGGTCTTTCGAGGCGTGCGTGGGGCTGCACAGCGACCCCGAGGCGTTCTACGGGATCGCGGCGGGGCTGGCCCAGCTGGGACGGCCCGCCCGCGCCCTCGACATCCTGGAGCGGGCCGTGGGGACGGGCTTCTTCGTGGCCTCCGCCTTCGTCCGCGACCCGTTACTCGAGCCGCTGCGCGCGGAGCCGCGCTTCGCCGCCCTCGTGCGCCGCGCGGAAGAGGGCCGGGCCGCAGCCCTCGCCGCCTTCCGCGAGGCGGGCGGCGACCGCCTGCTCGGGCTGGCTGGAGGCTAGAGCTTCTTCTTGATGTCGATGCTGCCGTTGACGGTGTTGAGCTCGAGCTCGCGCCCGCCGCTGCCGATCTGACCGGCGAGGTGCCGGCGGTTGAACTTGCCCATGACCGTCAGCGGGAAGTCGGTGGAGATGCTGCCGTTCACCGTCTCGGCCTTCACGTCCACGTTGGTTCCTTCGGGGAGCTCCAGCCGGATGCCTCCGTTGACGGTGTTGAGCTTGAGCTCGCCAGCCCAGTCCGCGCGGCCGAGGCTCGCCCGGATCCCTC
>JBKPBQ010000114.1:0-4334 GCA_046726955.1 Acidobacteriota bacterium | reverse complement strand
GGGAGAAGGAGGTTACGACGTACATCGGCCTCTTCGACTACGATGTCAAGCTCGTGACCGCGGCCCTGGGAGGGGGCACCAAGTAATGGACTACACGATCCTCCACTTCCTGGCCGCGCCCTTCGCGGCCAGCCTCATCCTGACGGGCATCCACGCCTACCTCGGCGTGCACGTGGTGGAGCGGGGGGTCATCTTCGTGGACCTCTCGCTCGCCCAGATCGCGGCGCTGGGGGCGGCGATCGCCCTCATCGTGACCGAAGAGGCCCACGGCCCCGGCGTCTACTGGATCAGCCTCGCCTTCACGTTCATCGGGGCCGCGGTCTTCTCGACCATCCGCAGCCGGCGGGCGCGGATTCCGCAGGAGGCGTTCATCGGCATCTGCTACGCGGTCGCTTCCGCCGCCGCGATTCTCGCGATGAGCAAGGCGACCTCCGAGTCGGAGCACCTCAAGGACATGCTCGTCGGCAACATCCTCGCGGTCTCCTGGCCGGAGGTGGTGAAGACGGCGCTCCTCTACGCGGGCGTCGGGCTCTTCCACTACATCTTCCGCCGGCAGTTCCTCGCGATCTCCATGGACCACGACAAGGCGGAGCGCGACGGGCTGCACGTGCGCCTCTGGGACTTCCTCTTCTATGCGTCGTTCGGCTTCGTCGTCACCTCGTCGGTGGCGATAGCCGGCGTGCTGCTGGTGTTCTGCTACCTGATCGTGCCGTCGGTGGCGGCGATGCTCTACGCGGAGACGGTGGGCCGGCGGCTGCTCATCGGCTGGACCATGGGCACGGTCGTCTCCGCCCTCGGCATCTACCTGTCCGTCCGCCTCGACCTCCCCACGGGCGCGACCATGGTCTGCACGTTCGGCCTCGTGCTCATCGTCATGGCCGCGCTGAAGCCGGTGCTGCGGAGTGCGAACTCGGTGGCCTGAGGACCGGCTCTACTCCCTCCGCAGCGCCGCCAGCGGATCGAGGCGGGCCGCGCGCCAGGCGGGCAGAAGGCTGGCCCCGAGGGCGACGGCCACCAGGACGACGACGACGGCGGCGTAGGTCGCGGGATCCGTGGCTTGGACGCCGTACAACAGGCCCTGGAGAGCGCGGCTCGCGGCCAAGGCGGCGAGAAGCCCGACGACGATCCCGACCACCGTGCGCTTCAGTCCCTCGCCGAGCACCAGTCCGAGGATGTCGCGCATCGTCGCGCCCAGGGCCAGGCGCACTCCCGTCTCGCGCGTGCGCTGGGCCGCGGTGTAGGAGACGACGCCGTAGATCCCGACCGCGGCCATCACCAGGGCGACCGCTGCGAACAACGCGAGGAGCACGAGGCTGAAGCGCCGTGACCCGGAAGCCGTCTCGACGTAGTAGCCGCTCGTCCGGATGTCGGCGGCGGCGACGTTCGGGTCGACCTGGGCGAGCTCGCGCCGGACGCTCTCCGCGAGCGCGAGCGGCGGCCCCGCGGTGCGCAGCACGAGGAACTGGTTCGTAGTCAGCCACACCAGGATCTGCGGATGGACCTGGTAGTAGGGCACGTAGAGGTGCGGCTGGACCTCGCCTTCGAGGCTGACGTGCTTCACGTCCGCCACCACTCCTACGATCTCCATGGAGCGGAAGCCCTCGGGCGTGTCCGCCACCATGAGATGGAGCCCGACGGGGTCGCGGTCGGGGAAGCTCTGGCGGGCCAGCGACTGGCTGATGACGGCCACGAGCGCTCCCCCCTCGCGATCATCGTCGCCGAAGGCGCGGCCGGCGAGCACGGGGATCCCCATCGTCTTGAAGTAGGAGGGCGTGACCATCCGGTACTGCGCGGTGGGAAGCTGGTCCTCGGAGACGGGTGGGCGGTCCGGGATCTTGTAGTCGGCGCTCGCGAGCGCGCCGTTCAGGGGGACGTGGTTCACGGCGGCGACGGAGGCGACGCCGGGCAGCGCGAGCAGCCGCGCCTCGACGTCCTGGTAGAAGCGGCTCACCTTCGCAGGCTCGGCGTAGCTGCCGCGGGGAAGCGACAGGCGCACGGTGAGGACGCCGGCGTCGAAGCCCGCGTCCACGCGCATCACCTCGCGAAAGCTCTTCAGGAGGAGTCCCGCGCCGGTGAGCAGCACGACCATGAGCGCGACCTGCGCGGCCACGCTCAGCCCGCGCACGCGGCGCACGTCCGCGGATCCTGCCCCCCCGCGGCCTTCGGACTTCAGGTCGTGGTTCGGGTCGACGCGCGCCGTGCGCAGCGCGGGGAGGAGGCCGAAGGCGAGCCCCGAGAGGACAGCCGCGACCGCGGTGAAGACGAGCACGGGAAGGCTGATCGCGATCTCTTTCGCCCGCGGCATCGCCGCCGGGCTCAGGGCCACGAGCGCGGGCACCGCCCACCAGGCGAGGACGACACCGAGCACGGCCCCGCCCAGGGCGAGGAGAGCGCTCTCCACGACGAGCTGCCGCGCGAGCTGCGAGGTGGTCGCGCCCAGCGCCTGCCGGATCGCCATCTCGCGCCGGCGCTCCGTGCCCCGCACGAGCACGAGGTTCGCGAGGTTGGCGCACGCGATCAGGAGCAGGAGGGCGACCGCCCCCAGCAGCACCCACAGCGCCTGGCTGAAGTTCCGCGTGATCTCCTCCTGGTAGAGGACGGGCAGGACGCCTTTCTTGCGGGCGTAGCTGTTCGGGAACTCCGCGAGGAGGCGGGCGGCGATCGCGTTCAAGTCGTCCGCGATCTGCGCCCGGGTCACGCCCGGGCGCGCCCGGCCGAGGACACGGATGAAGTTCGTCGAATCGCGGTTGTGCCGCCACGGGTCCTTGTCCGGAGCGAGCGGGATCGCGAGCTGCGCGGTCAGCACAGGGAAAAGGAACTCGGGCCGCAGCACTCCCACCACCTCGAAGGAGTCGCCATTCAGGACCACGGAGCGGCCGACGATCTCGGGATCGCCGCCGAAGCGCCGCTGCCAGAGCCCGTGCGAGAGCACCACCACCTTCTCGTGGCCGGGCACGTCGTCCCCCGTGCGCAGCGTCCGACCGAGGAGGGCTCCCACGCCGAGCAGCTCGAACGTGTTGTCGGACATGCGCAACCCCGGCAGCCGCTCCGCGGGTCCGTCGCCGGTGAGGTTCGCGTTCCAGTTCGCGAAGCCGGCGAGGCCCTCGAGCGTGCGGTTCTGGTCGCGGTAGTCGCAGAACTCGGGGATCTGGAAGGGGTAGCGGTCCGTCGAGGTGTGCCGCGACCAGATCAGGTAGAGGCGGTCGGGCTCGGCGAAGGGCAGCGCCTTCAGCAGCACCGCGTCCACCACGCTGAAGAGGGCGGTGTTGGCCCCGATCCCGAGGGCCAGCGTGACGAGGGCCACCGCCGTGAAGCCCGGCGACCTGGCGAGCCCGCGCACGGCGCCGCGCACGTCCTGGGCGAGCCTGTCCATCGGATCCTCCTGTCCAGGACCACGGTAGCCGCGGCGCGCTCATCACGAAAGCTCATTGTTTTCACGCAAACGATGAACTAGACTCATCCATGGCGCTGGAGGCGCCGTGCTCGACATCCGCCACCTGCAGCTCGTGAAGGCGATCGCCGAGGAAGGGGGGGTGACGCGCGCGGGCCGCCGCCTTCACCTCACCCAATCGGCGCTCAGCCACCAGCTTCGCGATGCGGAGGAGCGGCTCGACGCGCGGCTCTTCGACCGCATCGGCAAGCGCATGGTCCTGACTGCGGCCGGCGAGCGCCTCCTCCGGTCCGCACGTACTGTGCTCGAGGAGATGGAGCGCGCCGAGGCGGAGATCCGGCGCGAGGCGTCGCGGGCGGGTGGTCGCCTCCGCCTCACCACCCAGTGCAACACGGTCTACCACTGGCTGCCGTCGCGCCTCCGTCTCTTCCAGCGCGCGCATCCCGACGTGGACCTGGAGGTGGTGGCAGGGGCCACCGACAACCCGCTGCCCGCGCTCCTCGACGGGGCGATCGACCTCGCGATTGTCTACCGTACGCGGAAGGACGCGCGCCTCGCCTACCGGCCGCTCTTCCGCGACGAGATGGTGGTGGTGATGAGGCCCGGCCACGCCCTCGCCCGACGGCCGTACCTCGAGGCCGGCGACTTCGCGTCAGAGCATCTCATCGTCTACCAGATCCCCCGCGAGTCGAACCTCGTCTTCCGGGATGTCCTCATCCCCGCCGGCGTCGCCCCCGCGAGAGTGACGCACGTCCAGCTCACCGAAGGCATCGTCGAGCTCGTGAAGGAGGGGCTCGGTGTCGCCGTCCTCGCCGGCTGGTCGGTGGCGCCGCTGGTCGAGCGCGGGGAGCTCGTGGCCCGTCCGCTCACCGCGGCCGGGCGGTTCCGTCATTGGAGCGCGGCCTATCGGGCGAAGCCCGCGCCGCCTCCGCACCTCCTCGGA